>MAGU01000040.1 GCA_001717025.1 Candidatus Methanomethylicus oleisabuli
GCCGCCATGATCCAGACTAGGCCACGGACCCGCCCCTCACAGAATTACAGGTACGAGTATATAATCACTACCACAAATATGATGGCGATGGCTATGACGTAGTACTTGAGGTACTTTCGGTATCGCTTGTTCCTTTCGATCTTCGACTGCTCCTTGCCGTGCTCGTTGCGGCACTTGTAGCAGTAGTCCCTGCCCCGTAGCTCGATCATCCTCCCGCAGTAGTTGCAGTGCTTGTGCGGGTATATGTAGGGCTTCTTCTGCTTAGCTTGCTGCGAGACGTCCTTTGTTTGTGCGGCGTTCGCAGTTGCATTCTCGTTTTGGCTTGTCAATTCAGACACACCTATTCCATCACAATGCCCCGATTTCCATCGCCATCGATTTGAGCCGGTTTATGCGATTCCACGTCGATGGATGGGTCGAGAATAGCTCGACGATCGACGCGCCCCTGAATGGGTTTATTATCCACAGCGGGCTCGTCGAGGGGTTGGCAGCAATTCTCGCCCCACTACTTGCCGTGCGCTCGATCTTCTCAAGCGCCGATGCAAGGGAGAGCGGCCTCCGGCTCAGCTGCGCCCCCTCCCTATCTGCGTCGTACTCTCTACCCCTCGAGATTGCCATCTGAATGAAGAGGGCGGCGACCGGCGCTAGGAAACTAAGGATCAGAGCCAAGCCGCTCGCCTGGCGGTTCCTGCTGTCTGAGGTCACAGCGCCTACCCTCCCTACGAGAGAGAGGTAACTTATGGCTGCTGCCACAGTCGCTGCAATCGATGCCACGAGGACGTCGCGGTGTTTTATGTGGCTTATCTCGTGGCTTAGCACCCCTTCCAGCTCGCTCTCGTTGAGCAGAGCCAGCAGCCCAGTCGTAACAGCGACGACCGACTTACTGGGCCCCCTCCCGGTCGCGAAGGCGTTCGGTGCAGGCGAGCTGACGATGGCGACCTTCGGCTTGGGGATGCCTGCGCTGACCGCCAATTTTGAAACGATGCGGTGAAGGACGGGCTGATCGCTCTCGCTGACGATCTTGGCTTTTGTCATCGAGAGGACAACCCTGTCGCTGTACAGATATGAAAATGCGTTCATTGCTATCGCGATGAGCAGCGCGCCTAGGGTGAAGATCTCAGGGGCGCCGAAGAGCAGACCAACCACATATCCCAGAAATACGAAGATTGCGGCGAGCAAGGTCATCATAAAGGCTAGCCTTATCATAACGCCACCCCTACTTTGAATGGGTCATATTGCTTATCAAGTTTTCCGTATCATCCGGATGTACAGCGGCGGCTCATCCGCCTTGTTTGTCCTCGACGGTAACCTCGGTGTAGTAGAACTCGCCAATCTCCTTCTGGTACCTGTCGAGCCAAGAGTCCCGCTTGTTGACCCGCGGTCTGCCAGTCTCCGGGTCGCGCCTGAAGGTTATGCCAACGCCCTTGAGGAAGAAGTTCATCCCCTTCCTGAGGTTGACAGGGGGGTTTGCTATGCCTGATCTGCCCGGGTCTCCGGAGAAGACCATGACGCTGTCGGCGAGCAGGTCGTTAGCCACGATGTCATGCTCGACTACGAATGCCGAGCAGCCCCGCTTCTCAACCACCTTCCGTATGGCCTTTGAGATGGCCAGCCTGTGCTCAACGTCTAGGTGGGCGGTTGGTTCGTCTAAAAGGTATATCCGCGCGCCCCTCGAGAGGCACACGGCGACGGCTATTCGCTGGAGCTCGCCGCCGCTGAGGGAATCGGTCGGCCGATCCAGTAGCGGGGCTATATCCAGCGGACCGTACACCTCGTCCTGCAGGAACTGGTCGGCCAATAGGGAGGGGTCTATTGACGATAGGATCTCCCGCACGGACTTTGAGGTCGAGGGCACCACATACTGCGGCTTGTAGCTTATTGGGAGACCGGTCTGGTGGATGCTGCCCTCCGTCGGCTGCGTTATGCCGGCTATGGTCTTCACGAACGTCGTCTTGCCGGTCCCGTTCGCGCCGACTATGCCTATCACCTGCCCCCTGTAGATCGATCCGGGCTTGGCGTCGAGAGTGAAGTCGCCCATCGACCTCTTGAAGTTAGGCCATTGCATCATGATATCAGAGGAGCGCCACTCGTTAGGCGAGGGCGAGAGGTGGAAGCGGATCTGGTAGTCCCTGAACCGTATGTTCTCGTCGGGGATGAAGCCGTTGAGGTAGATGTTGATCCCGACCCTGACGCCGTGGGGCTTCGAGACGATCCCATAGACGGCGGGCTTCCCGTAGAATAGGCAGACCTGGTCAGAGATGTAGTCCAGCACGGCTAGATCGTGCTCGGCGACTATGACGTACTTCGACTTGCGCGCAAGGTTCTGCACAAGCTTTGCCATCGCCATCCTCTGGTAAACGTCGAGGTAGCTCGATGGCTCATCGAAGATATAAACGTCGGCGTCCCTGATTGCGACGGCGGCTATGGCCATGCGCTGGAGCTCGCCGCCGCTGAGGGAGTGGATATCCTTCTCAAATATAGCGTCGAGCGAGAGCTGGGACCTCACCTCGGCGAGGGCGCCCCTCTCGTCGATGCGCGAGAGGATCTCGTGGACCGTCCCGGTTATCTTCAGTGGCGCCTCGTCGATGTACTGCGGCTTAGTGACGACCCTAAGCCTCTTCTCTGAGAGTTTACGGAAGTAATCATGCAGCTCTGATCCCCTAAAGTGCCTGAGGATCCCCTTCCAGTCCGGGGGGCAGTCGTAAAGCCCGAGATTGGGCATCACCTCGCCCCCAAGTATCTTAAGAGAGGTGGACTTTCCCGCACCGTTGGCACCCAGAAGACCTAGGACCGTTCCTTCCTTGGGGATAGGCAACCGGTATAGCTTGAATGTGTTCGGACCGTATCGGTGTACGCAAATCTCCTCCAGCTCGTCAGGCAGGTTGACGACGTTCAGCGCCTCGAATGGGCACTTCTTGACGCATATCCCGCAACCCGTGCATAGCGTCTCTGCCACGATAGGCTTGTCCATAGAAGGGTCGTACTTGATCGCCTCGGAGCCAGTCCTCACTATTGGACAGAACCTTATGCACTCCTTGCTGCATTCGCCGGGCTTGCAGAAATCGGAGTCCAAAACTACAACGCGTGCCATCCAATTCACCCGGCAACCACCAAAAAAGCGGCATATTGGAGTCAACTCTAGAGGTTAACTCGACTCTACCGCCGGTCTACCATCATTCGAATTCGTTCTCCTCGGAGGGTTCTTCCTCCCCTTCGCCCTCCTCGCCGGTCGATTCGTAGATCTCGAAGTTGTCAGCGATGAGTTCGTGCTCCTCTTCCCTCCGCTTATTACCCTTCGTATGAGCCTCGTCCACGACCAGCGTCTTGCGCCGTTTGCCCTCGTCGACATGATGGACTACGTCGTATCCCTTGATCTCGTTAGCGGCTTTGTGGTAACCGCAGGCCTTGCAGATCAGCTGTATCTTCGAGTCCTTCTTCTCAGGCATCAAGAGCTTTCCGCATTTTGGGCAGAATTCCAAAAGAATATCCCCCGATGGATGAAAGGCTACCACTCCTCATCTTCGTCGGTCTCGTCTTCATCATCGTCTGGCCACTCCTCGCCGTCCTCGTCTGGCCACTCGTCCTCATTTTCCTCGTCTGACCAATCATCTTCAAATTCTTCTTCCATATGGAGCATGGTTTTATCCCCGGAGCAATCGGATTTGGGAGGCGTTGGGATATTTAAGTTTACCTGTATAATAACAGATATGGTCGGCAGCAATGGTCATCATGCACCTAGACCCGAAAGACAGCGATGCGATCGGAAGGGTGGGAGCGGCCGTCAGGAGGGGGGCCGTAATAGTTTACCCCACAGACACGGTCTACGGGATTGGGGGGAACCCATTCGACGCTCACGTCGTCGGCAGGATAGTGGAGATCAAGAGGAGGGATGGGAAACCGATGCCGGTGCTCGTCTCCGGAGTGGAGGGGGCGTTGGCTCTGATTGAGGCGGGGGGGCTTGCGATGGCGCTGATGCAGAGGCTCTGGCCGGGTGCGCTGACCATAGTGGCGAAGAGGGCGGCAGGCGCACCGGACAGCCCGGCGTTCGGGAGTGGCACAGTCGGGGTCAGGATGCCGAAGCACGACCTGGCGCTGAAGATCATCGAGGCAGCCGGCGGCGCAGTAATAGGGACCAGCGCAAACATCTCTGGCCGGCGGGCGGCTAGGTCCATCGACGAACTCGACAGCGAGGTGGCGGAATCCGCGGATATAATCATCGATGCAGGCGCTGCTCCGGGCGGGCAGCCATCGACTGTGGTGGAGGTCACGAGCAACGGTGGCGAGGAGTCTTGGGCGGTCATTAGAGCCGGCGCCATAGGCGTCGATGTTATTAAGGCTGCGGCAGGAAAGGAGATGAGAAGGGGGCAGCGGATGTGAAGGACTTCAATTTGATAGTCACTACCCAGCGTGGGAACGAGAGGGCCTGCATAAGGGAGTTCATCAACATGGTCAACGCCGTGCAGGGTCCGGAGGTTGGCCTTCGGAGGACGCGGTTTCCAGGGCTCCTGCTTGGAAGGCTGGAGGGGGACCCGGTCGCGCTGTGCAGGAGGCTGAGCGCGTTGGCGGAGGAGGACCCGTGGGGGATCAGGTTCGTCCAGCGGGCAATCCCGATACAGCTCAACGTAGACGCGGACGTCTTGGCGATCAAGGAGGCGGTTGGGACCGCCGCCAAGGGCATCCCAGAGGGGGCGAGCTTCAAGATTGAAGTGACGAAGCGGGGCTCTGACCTCAGCTCCTCTGAGATAATAAAGGAGTCGGCTTCCATGGTCCAGAGGAGGGTAAACCTGGAGAGGCCCGCTTATACGGTCAGGGTAGAGGTCGTCGAGGACAGGGCAGGGGTATCTCTGCTTACAGAGTCGGACATGCTTGCCGTAACTAAGCTGCAGGAGAAGGCGATGAAGGAGGGCGGCTGAAGGCGTGGTCTGCGCCACTCTATCGCCTGAACTCGGATAGGGCAACCCTCTCAATTACCAAGGACTGGATCGCTTCCAGCCTAGATCCAGTCAGTTTCTCTGCAATCGATACCTCGGCTCCGCCGATCTGGAATGACTCGGTTATGCCGCACGCCTTCTCTTCGCTCATCTCGAGTAATGTGTCATCTTGGGTCCCAAACCTGCTCGCGCATCGCTCAAGCGGCTCAGCATCGGCGCCGGGCTTGCCGATGCCTATCACTGCCCATAGCTGCGATCCGGGATGCACGCCGATGGTGGATATGGCCTCTTTTATCTGGCGCTTTGCAGAGGCATAGACTAGCGCCTCGGTCGCTGGAGACCTGGAGACATTTGTCTTGTTAGCCCATGCATTAGATGCCATCAGTGCGGCCGCCTGCAGGTGCCCAAAGCCGGCAATTTCGTTTGCGTCGAGCACCTGTGCACTGATGCCTGCAACTGAATCTAGGGCCCGGAGTAGAACGGCGGCGCGGGCGTCAGGGTTAGCCCTCAGCCCCATCGCAGCCAAAAATCCAAAGACCCCCCCACCCATTTTAAAGATCATCAATGCGATAGCCACCACACAAGTTGGTTCATGCCTCAGGCTTGCGGGCGCCTTGCCCGTCCGGTGCGTAACGGCGCACCATGTCCTCGGGGATGCCTGCCGAGATTAACCTTGACCTGATTGCGCCCGCGTCGTTGGTCTCCCTCCCCCACATCCTGACGAGCTGCGAGATCGCCTCCCTCATCTCCCACGGGTAAAGGATCCAGCTGTCTGTGCAGGATATGTAAAAGTCTGGGATGACGACTGACTGCGGCTTGACGTGGATGGTAGCGATCCTGATCGATCGCGCACCCCTCTCGGCGATGTGTCGCTTGGCTAGCTTGAGGCTCTCGCCGCTGTCCGCGACATCATCCACTATAAGAACGCTCTTGCCAATCGGGGATTCGGAGACGGGCTGCGTTATCGTAGGCACATCATGCCGCTCATCGATGCCCTTGTAGAAGGATATTGCCATGGTTGCCAAGTCGCTGACGCTCAGCATATCCGACAGCAGCCTTGCAATCACCCAGCCCCCCCTAGCGATACCGACTATAAGATCAGGAGAATAGCCATCACGCTCAATCTTATCGGAGAGCGCCAGCAGATTGGATTGGACATCGTCCCAAGATAGAGCGAGCATCTTCATTCCCGAAGGCACCTACCCTCCATGCACCGAGGGCAGGAATATAACTTCATCGCCGTCCTTAAGCCCTGCTGCTCTTCCGCCAAGAAGCGAGTGGTCCACGCCATTTATGAAGATGAGAAGGTCAGGGCGGACGTCCCCGTTTGAAGAGAAGAACCGTGACTTGAGTGGAGCGGCCTCAGTCTGCCTAAGCAGCTCGATCAGGTCTGAGAGGGACCCCCCTTCCAAGGTTACAGTCTTCTCCGGTCGCTCGGCCAAGCCCTTCAGAACAGCCAAATACCTGACCCTTATCTGCAATGCCGTTGTATTATTCCCCATCAACGGTTTCTGGTTCCACGGATATAAACCTCCTCATCGTGGATGCGTCATCCAGAACGAGAGCGACCTGAGGCGCCAGCACGTATTCATGGCGGTTTTCCTGTGCAGGGGTTGTCGTAAAGGGTGGCGGGAAGCGATTGTCATCCCCGACCAATGGTAATAAGATCGCAGAAACGGCGAGTGCCTGAGACGAGGGCCTTGGATCCAACAGCCAGCGATTTCCGAACGGCGCATTGTGCGCTAGGCTGCTGGTGCATCGGTGATCTCAGGCGGGATGCCACTGCCATGGCTTCCGTGCTACCAGATCAGACTCCATGGGCGACGCAGCCATCTGCGGATCCGAGGGCACCGCCATCGTATTGCCCGGTAGAAACTGACGGTCAGTGGAGGTGCTATTCTTCATTGAAGCCTCAGTGCAGGTCAACCACTTCATTCCAGTGGAATCTACGATTACCACGTATAAAAAGAATGTTCATGGCTGATGCGGTGCGGCACGCATGCATCGGCCCGCGCCCATCCCGGACGATAGCGAGCGCGCGTGAGGGCTGGTGCTGGGCGGAATGGGACAGCTACGGTTCATTCGGCTCTTCCGCAGGCGAGTCGGAGCCCTCTGCTGTCCCCGGATTCGGCGCCTCGCCAGAGGGTTCATTGGATGCCGCGGCGCCCTCTTCCTTCGTTGCCCCGTCTTCCTTCGTTGCCTCGTCTTCCTTCGTTGCCTCGTCTTCCTTCGTTGCCTCGTCTTCCTTCGTTGCCTCGTCTGATGGCGATGGAGCCTCCGCGGCCGGTTCTGATGCGCGCTCCACCGAGCCCGCGGTGGCGGTGGCATCCTCTGTCTCGGCAGCCTCCGCGGCCTCGGCCTCTTCTCTCTTCTTCTGGTTTACCTTAAGACGGGTAATATAACCGGCAACCCTGTTGTTCAGGTGCTTGCTGGTTATGTCGGAGTATTGATAAACGAGCTTCTTGTTAACTTCAAAGTCGGTCGTGAATACGTTCCCATACTTACTGACGAGCTCTCTCGATACGCTCTTTACTTTACCGATACGCACTTTGCCCAAAACGTTCACCACGAACAAATAGCCGATAACGAAACCAAAATTTAAGACTTGTGATTTACGCTCATCGATTGGAGCGGCCCGGCGAACGTGGCAAAGATTTTATACGGATGCGGAGTATTCTTCAATGGTGTTTAATATGCCAGACATCGCCATATCGCCTATTGACAGGATAATGAGGAAGGCCGGTGCGGAGAGGGTTAGTGAGGAGGGCGCTGAGGCGCTCCGAGAGGTGATGGAGTCGCTCGCGCTGGATATCTCGCGGGAGGCGATAGCCATGGCCAAGCATGCCGGCAGGAAGACGGTAAATGCCGAGGATGTCAAGATGGCCAGCAGGAAGCTCATTGCGCTCACGAAGCTCGGCGTCTAGCTTGTAGCGAGGCAGTCCATCAGCGTCTTCCATATGCCTGAGAAAGGTATATATAGAAGTGTAAAAATCTTTTTTAAGGGAATTTAATTGGGGTGAATTCTATGTCCAATGCTCAACTTGGCGGAGTTCCAGTACTCATACTGAAGGAAGGGACTCAGCGAACTCAAGGCAAAGACGCTCAGAAGGTCAACATGATGGCCGCTAGAGCGATTGCTGAGGCAGTAAGGACGACCCTTGGTCCGAAAGGCATGGATAAGATGCTTGTGGACACCTTGGGCGACGTTACCGTAACCAACGATGGAGCAACCATTCTCGGCGAGATCGAGGTTCAGCACCCGGCAGCCAAGATAATGGTTGAGGTCTCAAAGACACAGGATGATGAGGTCGGCGACGGAACTACATCATCGGTCGTGATTGCAGGTGAGCTTCTAAAGAAGGCAGAGGAGCTCATTGACAAGAACGTTCATCCGACGGTGATAGTCCAAGGTTACAAGAAGGCGACCGAGAAGGCCATAGAAGTGCTCTCGAAGAACGCCATTACCATATCGATTGATGATGACAAGTCGCTCAACAAGATCGCATTCACCGCAATGAACAGCAAGGCAGCAAGCGGGATACAGAATTTCTTTGGTGATATTGCGGTCAAGGCGGTCAAGGCGGTTGCAGAGAAGAGGGGCGACAAGTACCTAGCTGACCTTGACTACATACAGATAGTCAAGAAGCAGGGAGGCAGCACCGCAGATAGCCAGCTAGTATACGGGGTCATTGTTGACAAGGAGATCGTCCACCCAGGCATGCCTAAGAAGATAACTGATGCCAAGATAGCGCTTCTTGATGCCCCGCTCGAGATTGAGAAGACAGAGTTTGATGCGGAGATCAGGATCTCTGACCCGACTCAGATGAAGGACTTCATAGATGAAGAAGAGAAGCTCCTTAAGGACATGGTTGGCAAGGTCAAGGCAAGCGGCGCCAATGTAGTCTTCTGCCAGAAGGGCATCGACGATATTGCCCAGCACTTCCTTGCAAAGGAGAAGATCGCGGCCATACGCAGAGTAAAGAAGTCGGATATGGAGAAGCTGGCAAGGGCGACTGGCGCAAGGATAGTTACGAACCTAGACGACCTGACGGCTGCAGATCTGGGTACGGCTAAGAACATAGAGGAGAAGAAGTTCGGCGACGACAAGATGACCTTCGTCGAGGGCTGCAAGCTGCCAAAGGCGGTCAGCGTCCTGATTAGGGGCGGGCTGATGCGCGTCGTCGACGAGGCGGAGAGGACGCTGCACGATGCGCTCTGCGTCGTCAAGGACGTGATCGAGGACGGCAGGATAGTAGCGGGAGGAGGGGCGCCTGAGCTGGAGGCAGCGAAGGCACTCAGGGAGTTCGCCGCAAGCATCGGAGGAAGGGAGCAGCTGGCAATTGAGGCATTTGCGGACAGCCTCGAGGCAATACCAAGGACGCTGGCCGAGAACGGCGGGTTGGATCCAATCGACATACTCGTAGAGCTCAGGGCTCTGCACGACAAGGGCGAGATATGGGCAGGGGTGAACGTCCTAGAGGGCAAGACCGCGAATATGATGAACGCAGGCGTGATCGAGCCACTCGCCGTTAAGATCCAAGCAATAAAGTCCGCTACAGAAGCGACATCGATGATCCTGAGGATCGATGATGTCATCGCCTCGGCGAAGGGCGGCGGACCAAAGGCGCCGGGTGGAGCGGGCGGGCCCGGAATGGGCGAATCATCGGCAATGGGCGAAGATTAAGCGGCTGAAAGCGGCCCTTTTTTTCCTTTTTTAACTCATTTTTATCTTTTCAAGCCAGACATGCGCATTTAAGCATCCCCGGCTTCATTTATAGTAGCGGCAGGGATAGGTTAGCTTGAGTGGTGCATACATCATGGCAAAGAATGTCGTCGTCATAACTGGCACGCCTGGCGTCGGCAAGACGGTAACAGCTAAGAGGGTTTCGGAGATGACGGGGATGAGGCTGCTCGAGCTTGGCGCCATAGCGCAGGCATGCGCAATAAGCGGCAAGGATGCAGATAGGGAGTCATTAATAATCAGCCCAAAGAAGCTGAGGGGCAGGATCCGCAACTTGATTGAGGGGCAGGAGGCGGAGTTCATTGCAGAGGGGCACTATGGGGAGATTGTGCCGGCGGAGCTTGTGAAGAAGGCGGTCGTGATCAGGCTAGATCCCATCGTGCTCGAAGGCAGGCTGAGGGCAAGGGGATACCCTGAGAAGAAGGTCAAGGAGAATGTTCAGGCAGAGATCCTAGACGCTTGCCTGATCGGTGCTGTCGATGCATTCGGGATGGAGAGCGTCGTAGAGGTTGATTCAACCGGCCTAGGGGAGGAGGCGCTGGCTAATGTCGTCTCGGATGCGATCAGAGGCGCCGCTGGTTCGCCACCGGGAACGGTCAACTGGATAGCGAAGCTCGAGAAGGAGGGTAAGATTGAAAAGCTCCTTCAATAGCCGTTTCGTGCACCAATAGCGGATCAGGGACGACCTTGACGAATATGTTGGATGACCTGTAGGGCAGGTTCACTACGGCCTCCCCGATAGAGAGGGCGGGCAAGATCGAGGTCTGGCGGGGAGTCATGGCGGTGGCATCTTCGATGATCTTCAGGTCCTCTCCTGATCTTATCGAATGGATGACCCTTATCGCGCTGTTCTTCAGGACCTCGAGTGATATGGACGATGGGAACTGTGTGATCA
>MAGU01000041.1 GCA_001717025.1 Candidatus Methanomethylicus oleisabuli
GACCCTTAACGAGGCGAACCTGATGGAGGGTGAGGCCCCTGTTGCCAAGACGGCGCCTGTGGAGGGGGCGGCGGGGGCAGGGGCAGGGGGGACAGGGGCTACGAAAAAGATATTAGCTAGGCTGCTCCGAGATGTTCCATCGTTCATAGGGGCAGATTTAAAAACCTACGGCCCCTATAAGTGCGAGGATGTAGCGCTGTTGCCGGCGCAGAACGTGGATGCCCTCGTCAAGAGGGGCATAGCAACAGAGATACAAAGAAGGTAACCCGGATGAAAACCCCAAAAGAGATGAATACTTACTGCCCGAAGTGCAAGGCTTACACGGCTCATAGCGTCACTCTGTACAAGAAAGGGAAGGAGAGGGCCCTTGCAGAGGGGACCAGAAGGTACGAGCGGAAGAAGAAGGGCTACGGAAGCTCCAGAAAGCCGGTGCAGAAGAGGACAGCGAAGACAACCAAGAAGCTCAGTCTTAGGCTCAAGTGCAAGAAGTGCGGATACATGAACCAGAGGCCGGGCATGAGGCTGAAGAAGCTGGAGATAGTCTGAGGTGATATAGAATGAAGATGAAGGACATGCTTACACCAGTGCCTAGGAGCAAGTTCCTCAGGGTGCAGTGCCCGGAGTGCGGGAATGAGCAGACGGTCTTCTCTAACGTCGCGTCGGTCGTCAAGTGCACGATATGCGGCAAGGATCTCGCCCAACCGACAGGCGGCAAGAGCAAGATACTCTCCGACAAGGTAAAAGAGGTCAGCTGAGCGCCATTATAATCGCGCCCAGCCGTCACCTCTAGGACCCCCCGACTGGCAGCCCCCGCTTGAGCCGGGGGAGGGTTCTCGACAGTTTTATTACCCTTCGCTGGTTAAGCCATAATCGCCGTAACGGCCGCGTGTCCACGGGACGGGTTCGGAACGGTTTGTTGGTTATTGATTGGAGGGTGCATTATGGTTCTAAGGAAGAAGGATTTCCCGGAGATAGGGGAGTATGTCATTGCTACGGCGACCAGGCTCCAGGAGCACGGCGTATACGTTAACCTTGACGAGTTCGACAAGGGCGGCTATGTGCCCATCGGCGAGGTCGCCTCGACTTGGGTTAAGAACATAAAGGACTTCGTGAAGGAGGGGCAGAAGCTTGTACTCAAGGTCATCAGAATCGACGACCGCAAGGGGCACATCGATCTGTCCATCAGGAAGGTGACCGAGAGGGAGAAGAAGGAGAAGCTCATCCAGTGGAAGAAGGCCAAGAAGGCAGAGAAGCTGCTGGAGAACGCCGCGAAGACCCTCAACATGCCATACGCGGATGCCGTTAAGAGCGTCGGTATCCCGCTTGAGGACCGCTTCGGAGACCTATATGCGGCGCTAGAGGCGGCGACGATTGGGGGGCCGAAGGCGCTGATCGAGGCAGGGATAACGGAGAGCTGGGCGAACGCTCTCTTCGAGGCATCGAAGGGGCACATAGAGGCGCCAATGGTACAGGTCACCGGCATAATCCAGGTCAGGTCCCCCAAGCCCAGGGGCGTCGAGGATATCAAGTCCGCGATCCTCGCGGGCATCAAGGCGGCAACGCCCAACGAGACAAAGATGGAGGTGACCTATGTCGGCGCGCCGAAGTACCGGATGGAGGTCACGGCGAAGGACTACAAGACGGCAGAGGAATCGATGAAGAGGGCGGCAGAGGTCATCATCTCGGAGGTCACCGATGCGGGCGGCTCCGGCGAGTTCTTGAGGTAGGCGTCTCCATTGAGAGGAATGATCCGCAAGTGCGCCCTGTGTGGGGAGTATACGTTGAAGATGGATCGCTGCTCTAGGTGCGGCGGCGCGGTGAAGAACCCGCATCCGGCAAAGTTCTCCCCGGAGGACAGATATAGCAAGTACAGGCTTGCCCTGAAGCAGGAAGGCGGGAGCGAATGACACGAAGCCACTCCCGGCGCCCAGGTTGCAGTTAAGGCTAGCGAGGCGCTCCAATCGAGCGGGCGGGAGAGCCGATCTCGCCACCGCGTTTATAACAGGGCAACAGACCGCCCGGTAACTAGGCACCCAGTAACTAGGCAATAATGCCAAGGCTTCTAGGCAAGCGAGCGGATGGTTGCGGCAAGCTGCCAAGCGTTTCGGAGCGAGTAAAAAATGGGGTGTAGGCGGGCCCGATCAGAGGATCTTGTAGACCATCACCCAGCCGTTCGACGATATGAAGACCGGAGTGTACATCGTTGGCGGAGTTATCGTGATGTTGAGCAGCGACTTGTACCCGCTTATGTAGGGGTAGAAGAGGAGCTGGTAGAGCGTCGTGTTCGCCGCCTTCGGTCCCGCAGGAAGGGGCCAGGAGTAGCCGCTCCCTATGTTGACGTAGGAGATGTAATCGGCGGCGTCGTAGCCGATCCAGACCATCATCGCCTCGGACTTCTCGAAGTCCCCCTTCAGCGAGGTGATGGGGAGCGCCAGCGGCGGGTCGTTGTATACCAGCTGGAACGGCTCGTAGACCACGACGTAAGTGGCGTTCATAGCCTTGAATATCTCGACTGAGACGCTCTCGTTGTTCAGGAACGCCTCGGCGACCTTCTGGATCTGGGTACCGTTCCAAGTCGAGTTGTCATCTAGGACAGACCGGTTTGCCAAGACGTTTATCCAGTACCCGTAGTCCCACCATGCAGCAACTACGGCGTCCTTGGGCAGGTTCGCATTCATCCAAGCAAGCGCCTCTATCCAGTCAGGTATCTCCACGGATGCGCCCGTCGAGGCTGAGACGATCATCGCCGGGCGGTTCGCGCTGTCGATGTGGTCGTAGGCGACCGGGACCATAGCCAGCATGATAATGACGACCACGAATGCGCCGTAGTACTTGCTGAGGAGCACGCCTCGGCTCTTCTTGTCAGCCTGCTGCCTTATTATGACCCCGGCGCGCGCCGTCAGATTCGAGATCGCCAATCCGGCCACTATGGCTATCGCTGGGGCTGCAAGGATGAGGAGCCTAACGAATGAGGCGCCGCCGTAGAGCGAGGTCAGGACGAAGAGCACCATGAAGAGGTCCTCAGGGCGGTTGCGCCTCAGCGCGAATATGATGCCGACAGGGATGAGGAGAATAAGAACGTGGTATGTCGAGAAGAAGTGGCTCCATATCGCAGGGAACTGCTCGCCTACTGTGGTGACGTAGCCTATGTCCGCCCTAGAGAGCGGGTTGATTATCGCGAGGAACTTGCCGGTAATGTCACCGAAGACGCCCGTCAGTGTGAGGACGCCGAAGACTGTCATCGTCCCGAGGACGATGCCGACGGTGTACTTCTGCCGCTTGGCAGCGTCCGGGATCAGGTCTGTGAACGACCGTATGAGGCAGACCACGAATGCAACCAGTGGACCGACGGTGTAGGCGGAGATGGCGGTCCCGATGCCGTAGCTCGGGGTCATGATTATGGTGAATAGCGTGATTGAGGAGACGATGGTGAAGGAGGTCGCCAGCCTGCGGCTCCACTTTCCAGTGAGGACCATCAGCACCACGAAGAGCGCGATGAAGTTGATCGGGTATAGGAACGCCCTCCAGCACAGTGCCATGTATGCCATGGCGAGCCCCGATATGATGGCGTAAGGAACGGTCCTGCCCTTGAGGGACTTCAAGAAGAAGATCAGGGCGATGAACATCCCGATCATCCCGGTGGACTCAGTGTCGAAGAAGCCGAGCGCTGTCCTCTGGATTGCGGTCGGGTCTACCGCAAAGACGAAGGCTGTCAGGAGCCCGATCCCGCGGTTGACGAGCTGCTTGCCAAGGAAGAAGGCGAGGATCACGAGGATGCCGCCCGCGAAGACCGGGAAGAAGGCGCAGACGTCGTAGAGAGTGACATTAAGGCCGAGGGAGGTCAGGAAGAGGTATGCGGCTGCCCCGGTGAATGGGGTGCCAAGAAGCCCCTGCTCGTATTGGTTTGCCCCCCATGGCGCCCACCTCGTCGGGTCGGTCCAGGTGTACCATGCGTTGAAGCCGTTCTCGACGACGTACTGGGCGCCCTTGTACTGGATGTAAGGGTCGAACTCGTCCAGGTAGACGCCCCACTGCAGCGGGAGGAGCCTTATAGCGATGGCGAAGACGAGGATCGCAGCCAGCGTGGCGTATACAAGAACGTCGATCCGTTTGAGCGACGACGCCTTCGATTTGAGCGATGGGGCTTTTGATTCCATTATCCCAACCTCGGAAACAATCACACTAGCCCCCGAGTAGAATTTAACTCTAACGGCACTTCGGCAGCAGGATGGTGACATCTATAAAGGCTTGGCTGGTAGGGTGATTACAGGGGGCGCTGCGGTGCTGCAGGGTAGGTCGCTAGGCATTATAGTCAACCCGGTGGCAGGCATGGGAGGGGCGGTCGGTTTGAAGGGCACGGATGGCGCAGATGCGCTAGCCGAGGCGTTCAGGCGGGGGGCCAAGCCTTGCGCGCGCGACAGGGCGAGGGCGTTCGTCTCCGGGCTCTCGGCCCTGCGGGCGGCGGTGACCTTCGTGACCTGCAGGGGCGCGATGGGGGAGGACGCTTTGCCAGATGGCGGCTACAGGACCATGGTCCTTGGGATCGGCGGCGGGGAGACGGGGGCAGGCGAGACGCGGGAGGCGGCAAGGGCCATGGAGGCGATGGGCGTCCAGCTGATAGCATTCTGCGGAGGGGACGGCACGGCCAGGGATGTCATGGATGCCGTGGGGGAGAGGGTGCCCGCGCTCGGGATACCGGCTGGCGTCAAGATGCACAGCGGCGTCTTCGCGGCGACGCCGGAGGCTGCCGCCGGGATAGCTATGAGGTTCCTCTGGGACGAGTTGCCGCTCAGGAGGGGGGAGGTCGCGGACGTCGACGAAGAGGCGTTCAGGGAAGGCCGCGTCTCATCAAGGCTGTATGGATACTTGTCCGTCCCAAATGAGCCCTCGTGGATGCAGGGCATGAAGGTGGCCACCCCACCCACCGCGGAATCCGAGTGGAGCAGGCAGGCTATAGCGAAGTGGGTCGTAGAGAATATGCATCGGGGGACGGTCTATCTGCTTGGTCCAGGCAGCACAGTCAAGGCAATAAACGAGGCGCTGGGGATAGATGGGTCGCTCCTCGGCGTTGACGTAGTGCTTAACGGCAAGCTCGTCAGGAAGGATGCCACAGAGGGGGAGGCTATGGCGGCTATAGCAGGGAGGGAGGCCAGGATCATAGTGTCCCCGATAGGCAAGCAGGGGTTCATATTCGGCAGGGGGAACCAGCAGATAAGCGGCAGGGTGCTCAGGGCGCTGGGGAAGGGGGCGGTCACGGTGTTGTCGACGAGGGAGAAGCTGGAGGGGATCGATGCCATAAGGGCGGATACAGGGGACAGGGCGGTTAACGGCTGGTTCAAGGGCGGCGTGAGGGTGCTTGTGGACTACAACACTTTCATAATGAAGAGGTCGGAGTGTTAGCCGCCCGCGACGACGCCTGATGGGCAGGTGAAGGGCGGCTGCGGGGCGCTAAAGCTGCTTCTTGACCAACTCCGCGTATGCCTCAGGGGACAGCAGTGAGGCGGCGCCCCCCTTCACCTCGACCTTGATGAGCCACCCTTCTCCGTATGGGTCCTTGTTCACCAGCTCGGGATTGCTCTCGAGCGCCGTGTTAACCTCGACTACGACGCCGTCTACCGGGGAGTAGGCCTCGACCACAGCCTTTATCGATTCAAGGGTGCACATGGCATCCCCCTTCTTCAATGCCTGACCGACCTTCGGCAGTTCCACGAAGACGATGTCGTGGAGGGTCTTCTGCGCGAAGTCGGATATGCCTACCTTTGGTGGCGACGAGGAAAGATCTACCCATTCATGGGTGGCGGCGTAATTCAGCCCCAGCCTTATCGAGCTACCGCCTGCGTCAATAGAATTTGACATTTGGACTCACTCAGCCTCAGTGAGGATTGAGGGTCAGTGGGATTTAACCTTAACCACGATCGCAAGGAGTTCGCTGAACGAGGCGTTAGGGATGGAGGGTATGCGGCTGCCGCTGGAGGTGAAGTTGTAGATCGCCATGCGGGCGGCGAGGGACGAGAGTAGCGAGCCGGCAATCCGGAGCTTGGCAAGCTTCCGATCCAGCTGCGGGCCGGAGAGGCACCGCTTGGAGTAGTGACCGACCGTGGTGCCCAGATCCATGCCGAACAGGAAGGCGGCGGGGGCGCCCAGCTCGCATGCCCAGTGGGCGGCCCGGTCGCCATCGGTGAAGCCCCCGAGGTTGAGCACCCTTGGAGGCGCTGGACGGACCTGGGTAGAACCGACAACCGGGCCCGTGAACGCCCGGACCATGCTGCGCAGGAGGGGCATGTTGTCGCCATGGGCGTGGATCACAGTCGTGCAACCTAGCGAGCTGGCCCTGAGTAGGTCCTTACCCGGTCCGTCAAGGTCGGTGAAGACCGTGTCTGGCACCGCGCCTCCCTCAAGGAAGGCGGTTACGGCACCATCAGCAACAAAGTTTACCATCGAGTGCAGGAGGCCGCCATCGAGGACGGCATTCAGGTCTCGCTCCAGCGATGGTCCGGCCCCCCAAACGCCTACCACGTTCCCCCCCACGGATGACCTGAGGGCGGCGACGCTCGGCACCACCCTCTCATCGAGGAGCGATGAGAGCAGGGCTGTGGCCTCGGCGTCCCTCTCCTCGTCAAGCGATAGCTCCGCTGCGATGCCTCTGTAGGTATCCATCCATGACGCAAGATCCAAAGGGCACCAGCGTCCAGAGCCTCAATGCCCCTTCCGGAATATCTTGAGAAGCCCCTTCTTGTCGGTGTCGCTTATGGCAATGTTCAGCTTCGATGGGTCGAACGACAGAGGCATGGAGCACTTGGGGCACTTCCCACCGGACTTTTCTATGATCTCTTTTGGGGATACAAGCTCTTGATCCTCGTAGAGG
>MAGU01000004.1 GCA_001717025.1 Candidatus Methanomethylicus oleisabuli
AAGCCGGAGGTACTGATCTGCGACATGAGCGTCTGGGGTCAGGGACTCGTATACACATACGTCAATACCTCTTGGGGTCAGACTGTGGTCAATGTTGGCGGAATCAATGTGGCGATGAAGGAGTTTGGGAATTCACCGTGGGTCAAGATCGGCATGGAGAAAGTGCTCGCTTGGGATCCAGAAATCATAATAATGCTGGGCAGGGAGAATGCAACATTGACGGCTCAGATGAATTCGCTGAATGACACAATTTGGGGCCAGCTGACGGCAGTCAAGGAGGGCATGGTGTATGGCGCGCTAATAGGAGCGAAGGAGAAGGGCTGCTACCTAGACTGGACGCCAAGGATTCTCATAGGAGAGGCGATGATAGCTAATCTGATCAACCCGACATATTTCCGCTCGATAGATGCCTCTGCAATCAAGGAGGCGTTATCATCAGCGTATTACAACTCTACACTTTGATCGCCGGCGCAGTCGCCTGTTTTCTAGTGACGCGTTTTTTCGTTCCTTGTTACACTCAGTTCAC
Source organism: Candidatus Methanomethylicus oleisabuli (assembly GCA_001717025.1). GTDB lineage: Archaea > Thermoproteota > Methanomethylicia > Methanomethylicales > Methanomethylicaceae > Methanomethylicus > Methanomethylicus oleisabuli. The sequence continues at coordinate 527 of MAGU01000004.1, forward strand.
AAACAATATCGGGCGCAAACGTGTATAAATCGACCAATTCTTAGGCCATAACTTTTGCCGCTTCTTTTGCCGGAATGAATGGCGGCGGCTCAGGGAAGACTTAAATGGCCTCTCAAAAAGAAAAGAATTGGGTAGGCGCCATGGAGAAGAGAGTTACCGCGCTCTTGGGGATAGCAGCGTTCGTTGCTCTATATGCAGCGATCGGAGTATCGATACTGCAATCGCCTTGGTTCAACTATGTCGATAATGCACTAAGCGACTTGGGCAACCTGAACCATGGCTCGGCCATATACTTCAACGTGGGGCTCCTGGTATCGGGTCTGATAGTTATAATTTATTCGTTGATAGGAATGAGAAAGCATGCCCCCAAGACGTCATACTTCCTGGCATTCACGGGATTCTCCATGCAGCTTGTTGGGCTCATATGTGAGAATTACGGAGGGATACATTTCTATGTCTCGGTACAGCTCTTTATCATGCTCTTGATCTCTTCAATGGTTTACTTCTGGGAGAAGAGGGACCTGCTGACGCTGCTCGTCTTCTTGGCGGTTCCGTTTTGGGTGTTGCACTTCCAAGGGATGGTGGT
>MAGU01000042.1 GCA_001717025.1 Candidatus Methanomethylicus oleisabuli
CCTGAAGGTCGACTATGGGGAGATAGTGGCGGTTATGGGGCACAACGCGTCCGGGAAGACGACGCTTGCGCTCACGCTCGCGGGGTTCCCGCATTACAAGGTTACGAGCGGCAGCATAAAGTTCGATGGGCAGGACATCACGTCCAAGACCATCGATGAGAGGGCAAGGATGGGGCTAGCGCTGGCGTTCCAGTCCCCGCCGGCAATCAGGGGCATCAGGCTGGGGCACGTCATATCCTTGGCAGGGGGGGTCAATCCATGGTCCCCCAAGCCCGGAGACGACGTATCCCTGCCGCAGAGGATGCTCACCAAGGTGAACCTTGATCCGCAGAGCTACGCCAACAGGGAGCTCAACGTCGGGTTCTCAGGCGGCGAGAGGAAGAGGTCTGAGCTCGCGCAGATATTTGCCATGAGGCCCAAGCTGATGATCTTGGACGAGCCGGACAGCGGCGTCGACATCGATTCGCTGAAGGTCGTCGGCAACAGCCTGAAGGAGTACTTTACGAGCAACAGGTGCTCTATGATGATAATAACCCACCACCGGCACATACTGCAATATCTGGAGCCGAACAGGATCCACATACTCGCGGGCGGAAAGATAGCGATTACTGGGAGCTACGATGAATTGATGACGAAGATAGAGAGCATAGGGTATGACGAACTCATCAAGGAGGCTGGAAGGCATGAGTGACGCATGGAGGGAAAAGTTCAGGAGCCAAGCGCTCCAGACGATCACGAAGAGGGCGGCCTACGGCAACGACATAGACCTGAGCGAGTTCACGTGCCTTGGTTGTTCGTTGCCTTCGATCAACGACGACGTTAAGAAGATGGCCCAAGAGGTTGGCGTCGACGTGGGAGACACCAAGGGCGGCACATTCCTCCAGATGGACCACGCCGTCATATTGAATCGGATCGCGTCGAGGATAAAGGGGCTTGAGATGATGCCCACAGACGCCGCGCTCCAGCGCTATGAGTGGCTCAGGGATTACTATTGGAAGGCGCTGTCGGTGACTCAGGACAAGTACACTGCGATAGCGGAGCTGAAGCAGACCAAGGGATATTACATAAGGTCGGCGCCCAACGAGAAGATAGAGCAGCCGGTCCAGACCTGCATGTACATAGATTCGAGGGAGATGCTTCAGGCTCCACACAACATAGTTATTGCGGAGGATGGCTCCGAGCTCAACATAATAACAGGCTGCACCGTGAACCCCAAAGCCAAGAGGGCGGCCCACATAGGAGTCAGCGAGTTTTATGTCAAGAAGAACGCGAAGGTCATATTCACGATGATACACAACTGGTCGGATGAGGCTTACGTCAGACCGCGGACCTCTGCGATCATCGAGGAGGGCGGGACGTTTGTGTCTAACTATGTGTTGATAAAGCCCGTGAAGGACATCCAGAGCTACCCGACGGCTTATCTTGTAGGAAAGGGGGCTACGGCTAAGTTCAACACCATAGTGTATGCGAGCAAAGACTCGATAATCGACCTGGGCAACAAGATAATCTGTATGGCGGAGGGGACGACCGGGGAGTCCGTCTTCAAGGTAGTCGCGACCGGCAACGCGAAGGTATACAACAGGGGGCAGATAGTGGGCCAGAACAGGTTCACAAAGGGACACCTCGAGTGCAGGGGAATGATACTATGCCCGACCGCTTCAATCACGGCTATACCAGAGCTGATAGCAGAGCATTCGGATACAGAGCTCTCTCACGAGGCAGCAATAGGCAAGCTCCAGGAGGAGCAGCTGCACTACCTGATGGCGAGGGGCATCTCCCCAGACCAGGCCATAGGGATACTCGTGAAGGGCTTCCTAGACCCAGGGCTGCCAGGGCTTCCGGAGGTTCTGCAGGCGGACATAAGGAGCAAGCTCTCATTCCTAGACAGACCTAGCGGCGCTTCCAAGGAGCCATGCTGACTTCAAGAGGGAAAGGAAAGGATAGGAAAGGTCAGCGGCCCTTACTAGGTGCGATAGCGACATCCCCAGCGAAGACCCGCTCGACGCCGCCGCTGGTCTGGACGAGGAGGGAGCCGTCCTCTGAGAGCCCAATGGCAAGCCCCGATATGGATCTGCCGAATGAGGAGACGGTCACCTCACTACCGATGGTGCAAGACATGGAGCGCCACAGGTCCATCACCTTGCCGAAGCCATCCCTAGAGGCGCCATAGTATAGCCGCTCCGAGCTGAGCAGCAAGTCCGCAAGCAGGCCGGCACGGTCCACTCGCCTCCCAAGAAGGCTCAGGAGCGTGGTCGACCGGGAGGCGAATGGCTCGGAGAGCGCCCCGGATGGGAAGTTCGCGTTTATGCCAATACCAGCTATCACATGGCTCACGCGGTCTGACTCGGCGGAGCTTTCAAGCAGGATGCCGCAGACCTTCTTTCCGCCGATGAGGACGTCGTTAGGCCACTTGAGCCTTGCTTCGAGCCCCATAGAACCGAGGCTCTCCGCGACAGCAACGCCGAAGAGCAACGAGAGCTTGTGGAGCTCGGTCACCGCGATGGTTGGCCTCAGCAGTATGCTGAACCATAACCCCCCCTTTGGGGACTCCCAAGCCCGCCCCATTCGCCCCTTGCCGACGCCCTGCTCCAAGGCAACGACGACGGCGCCCTCGTCGGCGCCGGACTCGGCTAGGGCGCGGACGGCGTTCTGTGTGGAGCTGGTTAGCTCTATCGTCAGAACCTCCCTGCCGAACCGCTCAGTCTTCAGCCTGGACTTTATCTCCAGCGGCAGCAGCCCATCGAACCTTGGGATTAGCCTGTAGCCGCGTGGGCCTGCTTCGATGTTGTACCCCTCCGCCCTCAGGCGCTGGATGTGCTTGAATACGGCGGTCCGAGAGATTCCGAGAGTGTTTGCGGCATGCTGACCAGAGAACGCTCCCTTTGCCAGCATGTCGCCGATTGTTTTTGAGGACAAGGGGTTTCACAAAAAAAGATTTTTTGAGGCGCGATTGTGCGCCTCGTGCCTGATCTTCAGGAGCCGCTCAGATGACGCCTTCCTTCCTCAGAGCCTCGACCTGCTCCTCAGTATAACCCAGCATCCCGCTCAGGACTTCAAAGTTGTGCTGACCCAGCAGGGGGGCAGGCGCGTATTCCTTGATTGGGCACTCGGACATCTTGATTGGGCTGCCGCATATCCGGATCGGCTTCTTCAGGATCGGGTGCTCGACGGGTACGATCATCTCCCTTGCCTTCGAGATGTGCTCGTCCTCAACTACCTCCTTAACGTTGTAGACGGGCGCCGCCGGGCAGTCTACGCTGTGGCACAGGTTCGTGACCTCCCACTTCGTCTTGTCCTTGGTCCAATCCTCGATGATCGGCTTCAGGGCACCGTAGTTGGCGGTCCTGTTCGGGTTCGTGTCGAAGCGCGGGTCCTTTGTGAGCTCCGGCTTCCCCATGACTGTGCAGAGGCGGCCGAATATCGCGTCGTTCCCCGCCGCGATGCAGACATATCCATCGGTCACAGGGTAGATGTCGAACGGAGTGATTGTCGGGTGCCTGCTGCCTATCCTCGTGGGTATCACGCCCTCGACGGTGTACTTTAGCACCGCAGTCTCAGAGACGGCAACCATGGAGTCGACCTGCGCGATGTCGATTGACTGGCCCTTGCCGGTCAGGTCCCGGTACCTTAGCGCCGCCAGTATGCCTATGGCTAGGAACATGCCTGAGACGATGTCGCCTATCGATGAGCCCGCCCTTGCTGGCGGCTTGTCCGGCCAGCCGTTCAAGTCCATGAAGCCGCCCATCGCCTGTCCGATGATGTCATAGCTTGGCCAGCTGCTGTATGGCCCGTAGTGGCCGAAGCCAGAGCCGCAGGCGTAGATGATCTTTGGATTGACCTTCTTGAGGTCCTCGTAGCCGAGTCCCCATTCATCCATGACGCCTGGCTTGAAGTTCTCGATCACGACGTCGGACTTCTTGACAAGGTCCTTGAAGATCTGCTTGCCCTTTTGGGACTTGAAGTTGATGGTTATGCCGCGCTCATTCCGATGGAGACCGAAGAAGTACGCGCTCTTCTCTACCCCTTCGACCCCCTTGAAGAATGGGCCCCACTCCCTATTCATATCGCCCGCACCTGGCCTCTCGATCTTGATAACGTCTGCGCCTAGGTCTGCTAGTACCATGGCACAGTAAGGACCGAAGAGTGCACCGGTGGCACTTAACACTTTTATGCCTTCAAGAGGTTTCTTAGCCTGTTTTGACAATGGACATCCACCTGTTGATGAGAGAAGGGGTTGTGCACATAGATAAGAGTTATGCAGATGCCAGACGCAGGCTCGGTTCAGCTTTTGGTAGAAGCGCCAATATAAATGGCATGCAAGAGTTGGCCAGTGCCCCGCCCCGCCCCGCTCGACGCCTGCTTAAGGTTGCAGTAAAAAAAATAAAAAAATAAGAGGTCACAGAGGCATGTTGCTGTGTCTCTTTGGAGGCCTCGTCATGAGGTCCCTCTTGGTGGCAAGGGTCTCCAGCGTCTTTGCGAGAACCGATCGGGTCTCCTTCGGGAGGAGCACCGCGTCTACGTATCCCATATTTGCCGCGATGTATGGATTGGCGAACTTGGCTCTGTATTCCGCCGCGAGCTTGTTCGTGATCTCCTTTACCTCTTCTGGAGTCTTTGCCTTCATGAGGTCGTGCCTGTTGATGATCTCAACCGCGCCCTCAGGACCCATGACCGCGATCTCGGCGGTAGGCCATGCGAAGACGTAGTCTGCCCCGAGGTGCTTGCTGCACATCGCGATATAGCCGCCTCCGTAGTCCTTCCTCATGATCACGGTGATCTTCGGGACGGTCGCCTCGCAGTACGCGAAGATTATCTTCGCCCCGTGCCTGATAACGCCGCCGTGCTCCTGCTTGGAGCCGGGCAGGTATCCCGGCACATCGACGAACGTGACCAGCGGGATGTTGAACGCGTCGCACGTCCTCACGAACCTTCCGATCTTGTCGGACGAGTCTATGTCGAGGCACCCGGCGTATACCATTGGCTGGTCCGCCACGATGCCTACGCTCTTGCCGTTGAGCCTCGCGAAGCCGACCACTGCGTTGGGAGCGAATGCTGCCTGAACTTCAAAGAACGAGTCCTTGTCGAAGATGTGGTTTAGCACATCGTGAACGTCGTACGGCTTCTTCGGGTCAGCCGGCACTACCTCGTTGAGCTCCTCGTCCGCCCTGTCTGGCGGGTCTGCGCATTCCATGATCGGCGGGTCGTCCATGTTATTCGATGGCAGGTAGCTGAGGAGCATCTTGATCTGCTTTATGCACTCCTCGTCGTTGTCGCATGCGAAGTGGGTAACTCCGCTCATCTTTGCGTGGGAGTCGGCGCCTCCCAAATCTTCGAAGGAGATGTCCTCCCCTATAGCAGCCTTGACCACCTTCGGACCGGTTATGAACATGTAGCTGGTCTTGCGCACCATGAAGATGAAGTCTGCAAGTGCAGGCGAGTAGACCGCGATCCCCGCGCATGGACCCATTATCGCCACGATCTGAGGGATCACGCCCGATGCCATGACGTTCCTGAAGAAGATCTCGCCGCCTCCGCCGAGCGACATAACGCCCTCCTGGATCCTTGCGCCACCGGAGTCGTTAAGCCCGATAAGCGGGCAGCCCATCTTGATTGCCAGGTCCTGTATCTTCGTGATCTTGCGCTCCTGCATCTCGCCCAGCGAGCCGCCGATGAAGGTGAAGTCCTGAGCGTATACGAACACCGGTCTGCCATTGACCGTTCCGGAGCCCGTCACCACGCCGTCGCCGAGGACCCGCTTGTTCTCCATGCCGAAGTCGTAGCACCTGTGGACTACAAATTCGTCCACCTCAACGAAGCTTCCAGGGTCGAGCAGCTTCTCGATCCTCTCGCGGGCGGTAAGCTTTCCAGCCTTGTGCTGCCTCTCGATGGCCTCTTTGCCACCGCCTAGCTTCGCCTTCTCCCTGAGATCACTCAATTCCTTAAATTTGTCAGCTAATGGTTGAAATGCCATTGGTTTTCACACTCACTCGATCACTAACAAGGGGTCTCCAACATTGACGAATTTGCCAGGGGCAACGCTAATCTCCTTGACCTTCCCGGCGATCTTCGACTTTATTGGGTTCTCCATCTTCATCGTTTCGAGCGTCAGCAGCACGTCGCCGACCTTCACCTCGTCGCCGACCTTCACCTTCACAGTCATCACCGTGCCAGGCATTGCCGCCTTGACTGCGCCCCCTCCTGCGGCAGCCCCGGTTGTGCCTGACGGGCCGGCTGCGGTTGCTTGGGCAGAAGGCGACATGAGGTCGGCGATGCGTATGTTGTATGTCTCATCGTTGACCTTGACGTCGTAGAGGCCGTAGGCCTTCTCGTTGACGGCGACGCTGTAAGCCACGTTCCCGATGTTGAGCTGGAACTTGCTTGTCTTTGCCATTTGCGACACCCTTTACCTTGCGCTCTTAACCCTTCCTGACACGGTCCAGCCGCTCGTCACCGGCTGCCTCTGCGGCTTGCTCTGTATGTAAGAGGCTATTGCTGCCGCGAGCGCCACTGTCTTCTTGTCGGTGACCGGCCCGCTTGCAGCTGCGCCTGCCTCAACCGCCTTCGGGGCGATCTTGGCAAGCACGTTCTCCCTGCTCTTCCTCCATGCCTCGTCCTTGTCGATCTGAACCTTCACGCCTTCGAGGATGTTCCTCTCGGCGATGAACTCGGTGTGGAGGTGCCCCGCTATGAACTCCTCGTCCTTCATCATGACCTTGTGGAACGGGATGACAGTCTGTATGCCCTCGATGACGAACTCGTCGAGCGCGCGGCTCATCCTTGCGATTGCCTCGTTCCTGTCCCTGCCCCAGGTCAGCAGCTTGACTGCCAGTGAGTCATAGAATGGAGGAATCATGTATCCGGCGTATATGCCCCCATCGATCCTGATGCCCGGACCGCCTGCCTCTATGTAATTAGTTATGAGCCCTATCGACGGGACGAAGTTGTTCATTGGATCCTCTGCGTTGATGCGGCACTCTATCGCGTGGCCGTTGACCCTGATGTCCTCCTGCTTGTAAGTGAGCGGCATACCTGACGCGATCTTGTACTGCTCCTTTACGATGTCGATGCCGGTCACGAGCTCGGTCACCGGGTGCTCCACCTGCAGCCTGCTGTTGACCTCCAGGAACCAGAAGTCCTTCAGCGTGTCAGAGTATAGGAACTCGCATGTCCCGGCGTTCTCGTACCCTGCGATCTTGGCGACCTTGACTGCGGTCTCCCCCATCCTCTTCCTGAGGTCGGGGTCAAGGTACATAACCGGAGACGGTGCCTCCTCTATGAGCTTCTGGTGCCTCCTCTGGATCGAGCACTCCCTCTCGCCGAGGTATATGCAGTTGCCCATCTTGTCGGCAAGGATCTGTATCTCGATATGCCTTGGCCTCTCGATGTACTTCTCGAGGTATACCTCAGGCCTAGAGAATGCAGATGCCGCAAGCCGCTGCGCCTTCTTGATGGCGTCCATGAGCTCGTCCTTGGACCTGCATACCTGCATCCCGATGCCGCCGCCTCCTCCTGCGGGCTTCACGATTACAGGATAGCCAGCCTCATCTGCAACCTGCATGGCGTCCTTCTCGTCCTGGACCGCGTCTAGTGCGCCCGGTACGATAGGGATGCCGGCCTTCCTCATGGACCTCCTTGCGCCTAGCTTATCTCCAAGAAGCTCCTGCGCCTTGACCTTAGGCCCAATGAACTCGATGCCTGCCTCCTCGCACATGGTGACGAACTTGGCGTTCTGCGCTAGGAATCCGTAGCCAGGGTGGATGCCTTCGGCTCCGGTCTTTTTTGCAACCTCAATTATCTTGTCCATCTTGAGGTAACTCTGAGCTGCCGGCCCCGGCCCGATGTTGACCGCCTCGTCCGCGTAGTAGACGAACTTGGCGTTCGTATCTGCGTCGGAGTATACAGCGACGGTGCTGATGCCCATCTCTTTGCATGCCCTAATTGCACGCAGGGCAATCTCGCCCCTGTTCGCAACAAGGATTTTCTTTAGCAAATGTCTTTTCCTCCCCAAATCAAACTGCCGATAAAATGCGTTTGGAAATATATATCTCTTATTGCAGTTTTTTTAAATTAAAAATGATTAAAACGAGCGCGTGTGAGTGTTAAGTTAAGTTCAGTTCAGTTCAACCTGACCTGACCTGACCTGACCTGACTCAGCGCGACATCAAAAGACAGGCGTCAGTCCGCCCATTGCTCTCTCACAGCCGACGCTCAAGAGACCATCGTCACTTCATCCGCCGTCTATTAGTGCGGGGCGGCTTCTAAAAGGGATTGCGGTGGGTTTAGCGTCGCAGGTCTCGTATCAGAGCCCTAGGGCGGTGACGAGCTCAGGGATGCCCTCACCCGTCCTTGTGCTGGTGACGACGACCACCATCTTCGGGTTTGCCATGCGCGCGTCCTCCACCAAGGCGTTCGGGTCTACACCCATCGGTCCGGACATGTCCTTCTTGTTGATCACGCCGACGTCCGCAACGCGGAAGATGTCCTGCTTCTTCTTGATCATGTACTCTCCCTCGGTGACGCTTACGACGACCACCCTCTTGTGCGATCCCAGGGGGAACTCGGCAGGGCAGATCAGGTTCCCGACGTTCTCTATGAAGACGAGGTTGACGCCCTCCCTGAGGAGCTTCTTCGAGGCCTTGCGGACCAGCGGCGCATCGAGGTGGCACTCCCTTCCGGTGTTGATCTGGATGGAAGGGACGCCGTGCCGCCCGATCCTCTGAGCATCGATGTCAGTGGAGGTGTCGCCCGCTATCACGCCAATACGGTACCTCTCCTTGAGGGACTCGACGAGCCTCTCGATTATCGAGGTCTTGCCGGAGCCAATGGACCCCATGAAGTCGATGACCCTTGCTCCCGCGCGGTCGAAGGTCCGCCTGTTCAGCGCCGCCATGCGCTCGTTCGCCTTTAGGAAATCCTCCTCAAGCTCTATGTCCAGAACCTCATCCTCATCTGCCTTTATTATGATAGGGCTGTTCAACGGGAGCACCGTATTATTGAGCTATAGACAGATTTATATCTCCTGCGCCAGCCACTTCATGCAGTGGTGGCAATGAGCGAAGTAGTTACCTGCCCACATTGCGGCATGAGGTTCAGCCTGACATACTCGAGGACCTTCGCTTGCAGGGGCTGCGACCAGGTGACGCTCGGCAGGTGCGGATACGCCAAGTGCCCGAAGTGCGGCAAAGAGTTCCCTTGCTGACTGGTGCCGCTACCCTGAGGCGGGCAGACATCAGAGCGGTATTCCCACGTTCTCCTTGACTTCCTTGAGCACTATTGCGGTCTCAGTGCTGGAGACCCCCTCAACGCCGCCAATCAGGTCTATGACCTTGGATAGCGACTCCTTGTCGGCGACGTCGACGCGGCATATCAGGTAGTATGGCCCCGTCACGTCGAACGCCTCGGTAACCTCTGATAGTCCGCGTATCACGTTGAGAACGTCGGTGTACTTGCGAGGGTCGGCGCAGACGAGTATGAAGGCTGAGAGGGTCTTTCCGACCTTCGGCGGCGAGACTATCGCCCGGAATGCCTTTATCACGCCTGCCTGCTGCAGGTGCTTTACCCTCAGGAATATGGTCGCCTCGCTGACGCCTGCCTCTTTGGCTATCTTCGAGAATGGCGTCCTTGCGTTTGCCTGGAGGCTATTGATGATCAGCCTGTCCAATGCGTCAAGATCCGCGGACATTTTAGACTCCTTTGACAGCTTACGTGATTAAAGAATAATTAAGGTTTTCTATCGAAAACCATTAAAAATATAAGTAATGCTTAAAATTTATGTCTGCGGCTAACGATTTTCGTATTCCTTTTCATGAGGTGCATAATGAGGCAGTCTTCCCACGGGATGATTGCCGCATCTATCGTGAAGCCGTCTCCGCGCTCAACCGGCGCCCCCCTGACCAGAGCCACCGGCACCGACTCCGAGGTCTCGCCCATGACCAGCTGCGCCGCCGATGCGATGTCGTCCGCCACAGCGAGGCGCTTTATCTTCATGGGCCTCCCGAAGAGGTCCCCTCTGCCGCGCAGGTCCTCGACCGGGCTGAAGCCCGCGATGCCGATCGCTACCGCGCTGCTCCCCATCCTCAAGGGCAGGGTCCTGCTGTCGGTCACGAGTACCCCGACATCAAGACCGGCACGCCTGAATGCCTCCCGGAGATGCACAGCGGAGCGCTGCGGGTCCTCAGGCCAGAGTGCGGCGTGGTTCGGCGGGGCGTTGGACTGGTCGGCGCCTCCGTTGGCGACGAGCACGCCGTTCTTTATCGTGGAGAGGGCGTGCTCCACGCCGCCGAGTATCTCGTCGGACTCCCTCAGGACGACCTCTGCGAACCCAGGGTCCAGCTTGAACTTGCGCGATAGCGATATGGCATCCGCGGATGGCTCCAGCGTGGTGAGGTCGACCAGCCTCCCCTCGGCAGTCCCCACAGCCTTCGCCGAGAAGACCAGGATGTCCCCGTCGGCGATCTCCAGCCCGGATGCAGCTGCTGCCCCGATCGCTATTGCGGCTATGTCGTCGCCCGGCTTTATCAGAGGCGTCTTTATCCCGAATACCTGCAAGAGCATCCCCCTTGACGCGGTAACAACCTAAGCCCAGCACGCTTTAGAATGTTTCTAAAGGCTGGATCGCCAGTGGCCCCCGGATTAAAGCTTTTTAAGGCGTCGGTGGAAACTAGTCGTTTGGTGAGATCATTGGGCGCCACAGTGATTGTTGGCGGCTTCTTCGGAGACGAGGGGAAAGGCGGTCGCGCAGCGTCCGCCCCCCAGAGGGAAGATAGCCGCTTACATGGGCTATAAGGACAACTACAAGATAGCGGTAAGGACGGGCTCGATAAACGCCGGCCACACCCTAATGAATGAGGGCAAGGAGATCAAGCTGAGGATAGTGCCTTGCGCCTTCGTCAATGGCAGCACCAGGTTGCTGGTCGCCCCCGGTGCGCTGTACAGCATCGAGACATTCACGAATGAGGTCGAGATGACGGGCGTCAGGGGCAGGATCGGGGTGGACCGGAACAGCGGAATAATACTGCCCGAGCATATAAGCCGCGAGAGGAACGACGAGTTTCTGATGAAGAAGGTCGGCTCGACCGGATCGGGCGTCGGTGCCGCGACGGTCGACAGGGTCAACAGGCTGCTCAGGCTCGCGATGGACTTCGATGAGCTGAAGCCATTCGTTACCGACGTGGAGAAGGAGGTCCACGACTGCATGAGGGCGGGCGGGGGCGTCCTCCTCGAGGGGACGCAGGGGCTGTACCTCTCGCTCTTCCACGGGCAACCGCCTTTCGTAACCAGCAGGGACGTGTCGGCGTCGGCGGTCTGCAGCGAGGTAGGGATAGGCCCGAAGGATGTCGACGACGTGGTGATAATATTCAAGTCCTACGTAACGAGGGTCGGCGGCGGGCCTCTGGAGGGCGAGCTCACAGAGGAGGAGGCGGTGAAGAGGGGCTGGATGGAGATCGCGACGGTGACGAAGAGGAAGAGGAGGGCAGCCCCGTTCAACTTTGCGCTCGCCGAGAAGTCGATCCGGATCAACTCCGCCACGCAGATCGCGCTGACGAAGCTGGACACTGTCTTCCCGGAGTGCAGCGGCGCAACCGATTACGCGAGGCTCTCGGACAGGGCTAAGGCATTCGTGAAGGATATCGAGGAGAACCTCGACGTCCCGGTGACCTTGATCGGGACAGGCCCGGGTACGAGGGACGTGGTAGACCGCAGGGAGAAGTGAAGGCGCAGCCTCCCCCCCCCCTTATTTCATGGCGCTTCATTTCTTCATTATTTATCTTTTATCCTTTAGTTCTCTTTTTTTGACGGTTGATCTGTGGCGATGGCAAAACAGAGCGAGCCGTGCCGAGGATTGCAGCATGATGCGATGCGATGCGATGCGGTCCAGGCGAGCGCGGCAGCTATGGTGCATCTTCGAGTCCTTCGGCCCCAAGATCGACCTCACTCCGCTCGGCAGCATCCTCCGCGGCCCCTTTCCGCTCCGCCGTGGCCTGCTTGGAGGGGGCCCTCCGCCTGAGCTTTGCAACCATGTGCCCGAGGAGCCGGTCTGCATCCACGACGGACCGCGCCGAGTGCTCATAGTCCCCGGCTTGAAGGCTGTCAAGCGCCTCCTGCAGCAGGCGCAGGACCCGTTCTAGGTCGCCGGGCAACGAGACGCTGATCCTTGACCTTGGGGATTCAGGCTCGAGCGTCATGCAATACTTCAACATGGCGATGGTGTACTGGGCCTCCATCCTGCACAGTAGGACGCCTCTATAGCAGCTCCGCTCTGATGCGCCTAGCGAGATCGCGTTTAGGGTCGAGTCGCAGTCGGCGATGCCCCTCTCCAGGGACGCCCTGATCTTCGGGACCGCCGCCTGCGCGAGGTCGCCAGCAGATGACCGACCAGAGATTCCAGACACTGCCGATGCCCCCCCTACATAACTGTAACCGACTTCGCCAAGTTACGCGGCTTGTCTGGATCAAGCCCCCTCAAGACCGCCACGTGGTAGGCGAATGCCTGCAGGGGGACCGTGTACACTACGGGGTTTAGGAACTCGGGCACGGGCGGCACCTCGAAGGTGTCGTCAGCGATCAGCTTGAGCTCCTTATCGCCCTCCGTGATCACGGCAAAGATCTTCGCGCCCCTTGCCTTCATCTCCATCATGTTCCCTATAATGCGCCCCCGGGACGAGTCGTTGGGTGCGATGAAGACGCAGAGGAAGCCGTCCTCGACGAGCGATATGGGTCCGTGCTTAGACTCACCGGCAGGGTATCCCTCCGCGTGCATGTAGCTAAGCTCCTTAAGCTTCAGAGCCCCCTCCATTGCGGTGGCGACGTTGATGCCCCGGGCGAGGAAGTACGCGGACCTCCTTGAGAAGTACTTCTGCGCTATTGGGCGGACGGCGTCCAACTGACCTATAACGCGCTCTACCAGCGAGGGCACGCCGTTTAGCTGCTCGAAGAGCTTGGAGCACACGCCCTCGGGCAGCTTGTTGGCGACCGACGCGGCGTGTAGCATGAGCTGGTCCATCGCGACGAGCTGGGTCAGGAAGGTCTTGGTGGCGGCGACGCCTATCTCCGGACCGCCCTGCGTGCAGATGTATGTGTCTGAGAGGGCGGTGATGGAGGACGACAAGGTGTTCGTTATGCCTATGACGCGGGCCCCCTTTGACTTCGCATGGCGCAGGGCGCCCAGGGTGTCGGCGGTCTCGCCCGACTGCGATACGCCTATCACCGTGTTCCCCCGCAGGTCGCAGAGGAGGTCCTGGAACTCGGACGAGTATACGGGGCGGATGTCCATGCAGAAGAGCTTGGAGAAGGCGTAGGACGAGGCCAGGCACGCGTGGTACGAGGTTCCGGAGCCGGTCAGGTAGACCCTCCCCTCCATCATCCTGCTCGCCCTTTCGAGGAAGGCGCTGGGCAGCTTCAGGGTGTCCCTCAAGGCGATCGGCTGCTCGTGCATCTCCTTGAGCATGAAGTGTGGGTAGCCGCCCCTCTCCGCCATGCCTGCGTCCCACCGGACCTTGGTGAACTTCGGCTTGACCGGCTTGCCGTCGATGGTCTCGATGGAGGGCCCCGCCCTCGTGATGGTTGCAACCTGGTCGTCCTCCAGCTGCAGTATCGTGTCGGTGTAAGGCATGAGCGCGGCGATGTCAGAGGCGCAGTATGAGCCGTTCTTGCCTACGCCTATCACGAGCGGCGACTCCCTCTTCACGCACACGATCGTGCCCGGCTGCGCGGAGCTGAGGACCGCTATCGCCATCGAGCCCCTGATCATCTTCGCCGCCCTGGCGGCGGCGGACTTCAGCGAGAGCCCTTCTTGGATCCCCTCCTCGATCAGGTGCGGGATGATCTCGGTGTCGGTCGTGGAGGCGAACCTGTGCCCCCTCTTAATGAGTGCCTCCTTAATCTCTAAGAAGTTCTCGAGCACGCCGTTGTGAGCGACTGCTATGGTGCCGGTGCAGTCGAGGTGGGGATGCGCGTTCTCCTTGCACGGGGCGCCGTGCGTAGCCCAGCGCGTGTGGCCGATCCCGATCTCGATCCCGGCACTCATGTTCGACAGACCCAAACGCCGGACGAATGGGTCGATCATCCCCTTATCCTTCTCCAGGACGAGCTTTCCACCGGAGATGAAGGCGACCCCCACGGAGTCGTAACCCCGGTACTCGAGGCGCTTGAGGCCGTCGGCGATGACCCGCGGCGCGCACGAAGATATGCAACCAAAGATGCCGCACAAGAGCATGCACCGATAATTTAGATAGAGATAAGGCGCCTTATCAGAAAAAGTTATCGAGGGGGCTGCCTGGAGCGCCGCTCCATCTCCTCCCTCAGGATGCCGGCGAGCAGCTTACCGTCCACCCTCCCCCTGAAGAGCTTCATCAGGTCCCCCATTATGGGGCTCATAGCCCGCTCCCCATCCCGCCTCACCAGGTCGATGTTCCTTTCGACCGCTTCGACGACCGCCGCCCTGATATCGCCCTCGCCGACCGAGCCGAGCGAGAGTGCCCTCACAGCATCGTCCGCCGTGGCGCCCCTGTTCGAGGCGAGCCACCTGAAGACGTCCGGGACCGCCTCCTTCGCGACCTCGCCCCCGCTCACCTTCAAGAGGACGCCCCTGACCTGCGCCTCGCCAAAGGAGTCGACATCCACGCCCTCCCGGCGGAGCATGGGGAAGGTGTACTCAAATGTGCCTGCCACGAATGAGGGGGAGAGGCCGTCCGACTTGACCAAAGACTCGAATGCAGCGGTGTAAGGGGAGTCGGCGATGAGCGCCGCAAGGTCCCTGCTCAGCCCGTACTCCCTCACGAAATGCTCCTCCTTCGCGTCCAGCGCCTCTGGCAGCGCCTTGCGCACGTCGCTGAAGCGCTCCTTGGTGACCACCATGGAAGGGACATCCGTTTCCGGGTACATCCTGGCCGAGCCTGGCATGGGCCGCATGAAGCGCGTCGTGCCGTCCTCTGCCGCAGCCCTGACCTCGGCGGGCACCCCCCTCATCGCCTCAAGCGCCCGGTCGGCAACGGCGTTGAGGGCGGCGACGCATGCCTCCGGGGAGGCTGCCACCATGACCATCGCGTCCCCATCCTTGCACTCGAGCGCGGACATCGCCCTCGACACCTCCTCCGCGGTGATGCCATAGGCGGGTAGCTCGTCGCTGTGGAATATCCCGCCAACGCCTGAGCTCGCCTTAGCGCGGTCCGAGAGCTCGGTGCCGAACCTGCGCCCCGGCTGCAGCTCCCTCTTGAGGAGCCCCGCAAAGCGCTCGAGCCGGATGCCGCAGACCCTGCCAGAGGCGTCGAGCGCCCTCCTCAGGACCTTGCTCGCGGTTCCCTCGAATGCGGCGGTGAGGTCCTTGATCTCAGGGCGGCTCTCTGGCGCGCCCCTGCGTCTCAGCTCCGACCTTATCTCGAGGAGCCCTGCCTGGCGGCGAGCCTCGATCTCCACCACTGCGGATATGAGCCCCAGCTCCTGCACGCCCTTCACCTCGACCCGTGCCCCTCCCTCGATCGAGATGTTGAGGTCCTGCCGGATCGCCCCTAGGCCGCGCTTCATCTTGCCCGTGGACTTGAGTAGCCTGCCAAGGGAGAGGGCGACCCTTGCGGCCTGCTCGCCGCTGCGGATGTCCGGCCCCGTCGTGATCTCGACGAGCGGTATGCCCAGGCGGTCGAGCCTGTAGGTTATGCCGCCGGCGCCCTCGGTGACCTTCCTCGCCGCGTCCTCCTCGAGGCAGAGGGACTGCACGGATATCCTGCCCCCGCCGTCCATCACCCACCCGCCGTACGCGACCTTCGCGGTGCGCTGGAATCCGGTGGTGTTCGACCCATCGATGACGAGCTTCCGCATCACGTGCACCTCGTCGACCGGGGTCATGTTGGCGAGGGCTGCGACCGCCAGCGCGACGCCCAAGGCATCATCGTTCATGCGGTGCGGCGGCTCCTCGTCCAGCTCGACGAGGCAGACGGTGTCCCGGTAGCCCTGGTAAGTGAAGGAGCGGCGCCGGAATGCCTCGAAGACGGCTGCGCGGTCGACGTCCCCGAGCTCGCTCGCCGTCGGCTTGAGCCTGCGCACTATGGAGTAGTGCGGGGCGTCCTCGCGCAGCCTCGTGGGGCAGCCGCAGAAGAGCTTGCACGCCGTGTCCAGCTGCTGGTGGATCTCGATGCCGACCACGATGCCCCTCGGGGCGCCTGCGTCGGAGCCCCCGGCGGCGCATTTGCTTGCGATCATGCCCTCGTCGTTGCCGTTACCGTTGCCATTAGCGTTGGCGTTGTTGCCATTGCTGCCACCGTCATCGATGCGGTTGCAGTTGCCGTCGCCTTCCAAGTCACTGGACACCCCCGTGCGCCCCCTCGCCGTAGTACTCGCTCCTCTCTGAGAGCTCGCCTGCCACGTTGGTAAGGAAGAGCTCCCGTATCCTCTCCTTCGAATCGGTCTGCCCCAGCACCCACATCAGCTTGACCAGGGCGGTCTCTGGCATCATGTCCCCGGCGGGTATGACTCCGATGTTGAGCAGCTCCCTCCCGGTGCTGTAGACGTTCATGTTGACTCTGCCGTAGACGCACTGCGAAGCCATCACGACGGTCATGCCCGCGGCGACCGCCCTCCTCAGCTGCGGGAAGATGGACTCTGGGACGTGCCCGAGACCGGTCCCCTCAAGCACTATGCCCCTGAAGTCGCGGTGGATGATGGGGTCGAAGATGTCCGGAGGGATCCCCGGGAACGATTTTATAAGCACCACGTCCTCGTCGAAGCTCGCCCTCACCTCGGGCGCCGCGCCTGGCGACCGGGGGCGGAAGGTGCCGAGCGCCTCGACCTTGCCGTCCGAGACCCTTGCCAGGGGGGCGGCGCTGACGGACCGGAAGGCGTCCCTCCGGCTCGTGTGGAGCTTCCGCACGCGGGTGCCCCTGTGGACGGCCAGAGGACCGTCAGAGGAGCCCTCGTGCATCAGGACGCAGACCTCTGCGAACGGCGCCGATGCGGCGACGGCGACCGCGCCCTTCAGGTTGAGGTATGCGTCCGAAGACGGCCTGTCTGATGACCTCTGCGAGCCGACCAGCACGACCGGGACGGGCAGGTTCCTCAGGGCAAAGCTCAGTGCCGCGGCCGTGTACCCCATCGTATCGGTCCCGTGCGTGATCACGACGCCGTCTGCCCCCTCCCTTATGTGCTTCAAGACGGACTGGGCGATGGACTTCCAGTGCGACGGCGAGAGGTTCTCGCTGAGCAGGCTGTAGAGGATCTCGGTCCTTATCTCGGCGACCTCGCCCAGCTCGGGGACAGAGTCGTAGAGGTCCCTTGCGGAGAGGGCGGGACTCACGGCGCCGGTCCTGTAGTCGACCCTGCTGGCGATCGTGCCCCCGGTGCTGATTATCGAGACCTTCGGGAGGCCCGGCTTGCCACCCCCCTCCTGGACGCTGGGCGGCGCCTGCGGGAGCCTCTCGTCGTCGGGGATTTTGGAGACAGAGAGCCCCTCGATCGAGAGCCCCAGGTTGTAGCCGTCCTTGAGCTTGACAACGACGTGGAGGTCGTCCTCCAGCTCCGACCGGGGCATCAGTATCCCCTCGATGGATATCCGATCGTTCTTGGCGAGGACCCTGTCCCCGACCTGCAGCCCCTGGGACCTGATCAGCTCGAGGACCCTGCCCCTGTAGCCGGATGCCTGCTGTGCGGGGGCGGGGCCATGCGCCCCTGCCGTTGGCGGGCTCGATCCCGGCGGTGAACTCATGGCAAATCCTCCTTGGATGCGAACATAAACGGGTCACTAGATTATCATTCTATCGATTATTGAGCGTATCGGTCAGCGAGCACCATCGGTTTTCCATCGATTCGCGCTGACGCGGGGGCATGTTGAAGGGGCTCCGGAGGCGGGCGAACTGCCCCAGACCGTGCGCCAATCACTCGAATGGAATTACAAGGAGTTGCAGCAATCGCGTGGGGTTTATTTACCTACACAGATCTGCAAAGGCAGCCACACATGCTGCGAGATGAGGCGCGCGGCGAACGTGATCGTCCTGGAGGCTGCTGAGGGGAGGGGAGAGACGTTCTCCTACGCTGAGTTCCTGAGGGCGGGGCTGCCCGTAGGACTGGTGACGATGGCGATCGCCGGGGTCTTCCTTGCGGTGCTCGGCTAGCGTGCGCGTGCATTAATGCAGGCAGTCAGGTAAGAGGCTAGCAAGAGAGCCGATGCTGCAAGCGGGCTGGTGCCGGCAGCGGGATGGGGCGGACATTCCAAAATGATAAATTTATTAAGTCAAAGGGTTGATTACCTCTTTAAATGATATCAAACCGGAATTGGGAGGACTTGAATTGCCAAAGAAGCGTAAGAGTCGCGGTCGTAATAAGGGAGCAAAGGGCCAGTCGGGAAGGGTTCAGTGCGATCTTTGCGGGGCGTGGTGCCCGAGGGACAAGGTCATCAAGGTGACGAAGCCGGTCTCGCTCGTCGAGCCGCAGCTGGCACGGGACCTCCAGAAGCAGGGAGCCCTCATCATGAGGCGCATCGTGACCAAGAACTACTGCGTCAAGTGCGCGATCAGCAAGAGGGTAGTGAAGGTAAGGGCAAAGGACGACAGAAGGAAGGCGGACTCTCTAAGCTAGAGGACGCGCCCTTTGCATAGAACTTTTATCTTAAAGGCATCGGAGGGTCGGACGTCCCCCGACTTCTCCCTGAAGTCGCTCGCCGGGGCGGCGGGCAGGATGGACCTTGTCTGCAGGTGCATCATCGCGGCGCTGCACACCCCGCAGGGACCGGACAGGGACGCGGAGATCGTTGTCGTCCTGGAGGGGGAGCCGGACCCCCCGCTGGCGCTGACGTTCACCGGCGGCAGGATGGAGAGGGCTCCCGCGGGGGAGGTGGAGGCGGCGGAGATGGTCGTGCTGGCGATGCGCGGCGGTCTAGCCGGTGCCAAGGCGGAGCGGCTGGGCTTCGAGGAGGCGGTGGCGCGCTACAAGGGACTCGGCTACAAGGTCTACTACCTACACGAGCAGGGGAGGCCGTCAATGGAGGTCGAATTCGCCGAGAGGTCGGCGCTCGTCCTTGGAGACCACAAGGGGCTCGACCCGGCGAGCGAGCGCCTCCTGGACAGGGTGGGCGCGGAGAGGGTGAGCCTAGGCCCTATATCTTACCTAGCGAGCCAGTGCATCAACGTGGTCAGCGCCGAGCTCCGGGGGAAGCGATAGGGCGGGGAGAGGGAGAGGGAGGAACGGGAGGTGGGGAAGGCTGGAGGGGAGGACAGGAGGGCGGGAAGCAGAGAAGGGAACGAAAGCAAGTAAGCAAGTGAGGAGTGTGGAAGCAAGGAGGAAGGGGGCAAGCGAGCAAGGAGGTAAATAAACGGCGGCAGAAGTAAGTTGATGGTCAATTTTGGCATTGCAGGGCGCAAGGGTTAAGAAAGGAAGGGAGGACGTACTCTTTTTAGGCGGGTTTCATCATGGCGCTGCGGAGGCTGGAGGAGAAGCTCACTAAGGAGAACCTCTGGCTGTACATACTGGACCTCCTGAAGTCCGGGGAGCTCTACGCGTACGAGATAGGCGAGAGGATACGGGCGGCGTTCGGCTTCGAGCCGGCGACCGTCACGGTCTACGTCGTGCTCTACAAGATGGAGAGGGAGGGGCTCGTCGCCAGCACCTCGAGGAGGGGGGAGGGCGGCGGGGCGGTGAGGAGGTACTACAGGCCGACGGAGGAGGGGCTGAGGGCGCTCGAGGCTGGGAAAGGGCTTCTGAGGAGGACGCTGGAGGCGCTCGATGGCGGCAAGGCACCCTGACAGAGAGGCACATAGAGAGGCGGCAGATGGCCGGGGACGGGCAGACCCTCACTTCTGCTGGGACCTGAGGGACCTCCAGATGTGGTAAAGGCGCTGCAGGACCGTGAACTGCGTGAGGACCGCCAAGATGATTATCCCGACCCACGTGTACCCCGCAATGGCTGCGACCGAGAGGACCACTATCCGCTCCGCCCGCTCCATCAGACCTACGGACGACATCCTGACAGACTCGAGCTCGCCCTTCGCGCGCACGTAGCTTACCATCACCGAGCCGATCAGAGCGGCGGCGCCGGCTATCGGGTCGCAGAGCCCTGCTAGGAGGATCGCCGCCAATACGATGAGGTCGGAGTACCGGTCAAGCGTGGAGTCGAGGACCGCCCCCCACCTCGAGACCTTTCCAGACGCCCGCGCTACGGCGCCGTCGATGATGTCGAAGAAGCCGGAGAGGAGGAGGGCTATGCCGCCCCACAGCGGAGCCTCGGCGTAGAAGAGGGAGGCGGATGCGACCGAGACCAGGAACCCGGCGAAGGTGATCACGTTGGGGGATATCCCGGACCTCGCTATCGCTGAAGCTAGAGGGTTCAGTGCGCCTCCGATGCGGGAGCGGAGCTTGTTGAGCAGCTTGACCACCAGCCTTGTTTCTAACATTAGCTTTAAGATTAAGCTTGCTGCAGATGGCTCTTCGGAGGGTATGGTTATTTCCGGCAACGGGTCTCTGGACGGCGAGGCGTTCGACGCTGAGGGCTTCGCTGAGGAGAAGGTGAGGGAGATAAGGGATTTCGTGGGGGATGGCGGGAAGGCGGCTATCGCGACCTCCGGGGGGGTGGACAGCACCGCCTGCGCGGCGCTCGCACACAGGGCGCTCGGGGACCGGCTGATCTGCTTCTTCGTGGACACGGGGTTCATGAGGGATGGGGAGGGCGAGGAGGTCGAGGCGATGCTGAAGGGGCTCGGGCTGCCGCTCCGGGTCATCCGCGCCCGGGAGAGGTTCCTGCGCGAGCTCGAGGGCAAAGCCGATGCGGAGGAGAAGAGGCTCGCTTTCAGGCAGACCTTTTACACGGTCTTGGGCGAGGCTGCCAAGGAGGAGGGCTGCGACGTGCTAGTGCAGGGGACGATAGCGCCGGACTGGATCGAGACCGCCGGCGGGATAAAGACGCAGCACAACGTCCTGGAGCAGCTCGGCATGGACACGAGGAGGTCCTTCGGGTTCAGGCTGCTGGAGCCGCTGATGGACCTCTACAAGGACCAGGTCCGGGCGCTCGCGAGGCACCTTGGGGCGGACGTGGCGGCGGCTGAGAGGCAGCCATTCCCGGGCCCGGGGCTCTTGGTCAGGTGCATCGGGGCGGTCAGCGCGGAGAAGGTCGGCGTGCTCAGGAGGGCTACGGCAGTCGTGGAGGAGGAGCTCTCGAGGGCGATACCTGAGCCGAAGCAGTACTTGGCGGCGGTCATAGAGGACCTGAGGTCGCCGGCGCCGGAGGCGGTGCAGGAGGCGGTCTGTCTCTTATACACATCTC
>MAGU01000043.1 GCA_001717025.1 Candidatus Methanomethylicus oleisabuli
GGGAGGGAGCGCCTGGCTAAGAGGGGGGCTGAGGCTAGGCTAGGCGGGCCGAGGCGAGGCGAGTAGGATGCTGGATGATTGTGGATGAATGGGGCGCTCTGGAGGGGCATTATCCCGGCTGGCTAAGCGTTCGGCAGCCGGGCCAGCGCGGCGGAGAACCTCTCCCCCTCTATCTCGTACTCGCACACCTTGACGCCTGGAGGCGGGGGCCCCTGGACGAGCTTTGCCGCGAGCGTCTCCGCCGCTATGTAGTCGGCCTGCCTTGAGAAGACTGCGGCTAGCCTCGGCGACGCGGAGTAGTAGACCTCTATCCTGTCAGAGATGTTGAATCCGGACTCCTTGCGCTGGTTCTGTATCCTCCTGACTATGTCCCTCGCGAAGCCCTCCTCCTTCAGCTCCTCGGTTACGTTGACGTCTACCGCAACCGCCAGCCCCGACTCCTCCGCCATGCTGAAGCCCTGCTTCGGCCTCGACTGGACCTCGACCTCGGCAGGCAGTAGCTCGACCGCCCTGCCGTCTATGGTCAGCTGCACGCTCTTGCCTGCCTTGAAGAGGGCTGCGAGGGTGGACTGGTCCATGGACTCCACCGCTGCCAGTATCTTAGGGAGGCTCCTACCGTGCTTCGCGCCGAGGAGGCGCGGCAGCGGCCTTATCTTGTATTCGACTAGCGCCTCCCTGTCTATGCCGAACTCTACCCTCTTGACGTTGAGCTCCTCCTTGATCAGCCCCTCTAGGGGCGCCATCTGCTCGGCGAGCTTCGCGTCGGCGAAGATGATCGCCTTCTCCAGAGGCTGGCGGACCTTGAC
This sequence comes from Candidatus Methanomethylicus oleisabuli, assembly GCA_001717025.1. Taxonomy (GTDB): domain Archaea; phylum Thermoproteota; class Methanomethylicia; order Methanomethylicales; family Methanomethylicaceae; genus Methanomethylicus; species Methanomethylicus oleisabuli. The sequence goes on from MAGU01000043.1 coordinate 807, forward strand.
GCCGGAGGAGCTCCTGACGGAGTGCCCCAGGCTGCACGCGCGGATGGCCGCGTCCATGGATGCCATAAGCCGGGCGTCCACGAGGGAGTCGTCGGGCTTCGGCCAGCTGCAGTGGTGGACGCTGGCCGGGGCGCCAGGGTCGACCGATCGCACGACGTTTTGGTAGATCTCCTCGGTGATGAACGGCACGAACGGCGCGAGCAGCCGGAGGAGGGTGGTGATGCAGGCATACAGCGTGGAGTAGGCAGCCTCCTTGTCCCCGTCGGACTCGCTCTTCCAGAAGCGCCTCCTCGATCGCCTGATGTACCACTGGGAGAGGAGGTCGACGAACTTGCCGATGCGGGTGGCGGCGCCTGCCGGGTCTAGCCCATCCAGGCACGACGTCGCCTCGCGGACCAGGACCTGGAGCTTGGAGAGCATCCAGCGGTCCAGCTGTGTGTAAGATGCCTCCCTGCCTGTTGGCGACCACCGGTCGAGCTCCGCGTACGTGACGAAGAAGGAGTATATGTTCCACAGGGGTATGATGAACTCCTTCTTGACGTCGTCCGCCCGCTTGTAGCCGAAGAGCATGTCCGCCTCGGGGCGGCTCGTGCAGTACATCCACCGCATAACGTCTGCGCCCATGCTCTTCGCGGCATCGTCGAACCAGATGGCGTTGCCCCACGACTTGTGCATCTCCCGCCCGTCCTCGGCCAGGACGGTGCCGAAGCCGAAGACCGCCTTGGTCGGCGGCTTGTTCTCAAGTATCGTGCTCATGGTGAGGAGGGAGTAGAACCAGTTCCTGAACTGGCCAGGCAGCGACTCGCAGATCAGGTCAGCGGGCATCCACTCCGACCAGTAGCGCCTGTCCTCGAAGTACCCAACGGTCGAGTAAGCGACTATGCCGGCGTCGAGCCAAGGGTTGCCGACGTCTGGGACCCTCGACATCTCGGAGCCGCACTTGGGGCACCGGATCTTGACGAGGTCTATCCACGGCTTGTGAGGTGAGTGACCCTCGAAGGCACCCCACCCGCTGGCCGCCCTGGACCTGAGCTCGTCCCTGCTGCCAATTACGTCGAAGGCTCCGCAGGACTTGCACTCCCATATGGGGAGGGCCAGCCCCCAGTACCTCTTCTTCGAGATCATCCAGTCGCTCATGTTCTGCAGCCAGTCGAGCTCCTGCGAGAGGCCGAAGGCGGGCACCCACCTGACCTGCCGCGTGATCGCGCTGGTCTGCTCCCTTAGGCTCGGGGGCTCCCGCGCCATTATGGCGCCGGCGTCCTCCGGCTCATCCGGCAGGGACCCCTGGAGGCGCCGCTCCCCCATGGATATGAACCACTCGTCGACGAGCCTGAAGACGAGCTCGCTGGAGCACCGCCAGCAGAAGGGATACCTGTGCAGGTACTTCTCAGCCCTGAAGAGCAGCCCCTTCGCCTTGAGTGCTGCCTTGACTGGCTCGACCGAGCCGTAGACGTGGCTGCCGGTGAGGGCGCCGAAGCCCTCGACGAACTCGCCGAACTCGTTGATGGGGCAGACCGCGGGCAGCGAGAACTCCTTGCCGAGCTCGTGGTCCTCCTTGCCGCAGCCGGGCGCGATGTGGACCATCCCTGTGCCCTCCTCCTCACTGACCTCGGGCCAGGGTATGACCCTGTGGTGCCGCGGCGCCCCTGATGCGACCACCGCCGGGAGGTCGTCGAACGGTCCGTCGTAGGTGAGGCCCTCCAGCTCGCCCCCCAAGACCTCGCCCAGGACCTCGTAGTCCTTAACGAAGAGCCTCTGCGCCGCGGCCTTGGCGGCATAGTAGATGCTGCCCCCCTGCCTGACCTTCAGGTAGGTTATGTTCGGGTTGACCGCCACAGCAACGTTGGACGTCAGAGTCCACGGTGTCGTGGTCCAGACGAGGAGGCTCTCGCCCTGGCGCTCGCGCAGCGGCATCCTGACCGTCAGCGAGGTGTGGGCAACCTCCCGGTAACCCTCCGTCGCTATCTCGTGCTCGGAGAGGGCGGTGGAGCACCTGGGGCACCACGGCATGACGTCGATGCCCTTGTAGACGAGCCCCCTCTCGTGGCACCTCTTGATGACCGCCCATATGCCGTAGTTGTTGATGTCTGACATGGTGAAGTAAGAGCCGCCTAGCCTGAGTGAGCCGAGCTGGCCTATCACCTGCTCCGGCGTGCCGGCGACCCTGCCGCCCGCCTCGCCGGCGTATTCCAGAACCTCGCCTGGCCTCTCGAGCGCGTCTGCAAGCGCCCTCAGCTTGGCGGGGTCGTTCCACTCCATCCAGTAACCCAGCCTGATGGACTGCTCGGTCTGCTTGGCGGCGTACCTCAGCACCCTCTGCTTGCAGTTCTTTATGAACTCAGAGACGCCGTACCTCTCGATGTCCTGCTTCGACTTGAAGCCCAGGGACCTCTCCACCTCGACCTCTACCCAGAGCCCCTGGCAGTCGAAGCCGTTCTGGTACCTGATGTCGCACCCGTTCATGGCGTGGAACCTCTGGAATAGGTCCTTGTAGGTCCTTCCCCACGCGTGGTGCACGCCCATCGGGTTATTGGCGGTTATCGGCCCGTCCAGGAACGACCACTTCTTACCGCCCTTGTTCATCCTTCTGCGTACGTTGAATGCGTCGGTCTCCGCCCAGAGCCTGAGCACGCGCTCCTCCAGCTCCGGCAGGTTGACGTCCTGGCTGACCTTCTTGAAGAGTGACATGTTGATTGCACCTTGCGATCCTCCGCTCTGCCTGCAGGGAGCTACGCCCCCTTGCGGCGGGCTGGACCGATGCTAAATAGGATTGCCTTATGTGCGATTTATGTTTGACGGAGGGGGGCGCATGGATAATGGCTGGGACGGTGGCTTGCACTCGGAGGCCACCTGAGGCCTAAGAAAAAGAAGTGTGGGCACCTGATGAAGGATTGCAGCCTGTTGAGGAAGGGGCAGGTCAGGTTCTGCTACGAGTGCAAGGACTTCCCCTGCGCCAGGCTCAAGGCGATCGACGAGCGCTACAGGAGCAGGTACCGGATGAGCGTGATCGATAACCTAGAGCTCATAAGGCGCTCGGGGATCGATGCGCTCCTGGCGAAGGAGAGGGAGATGTGGAGCTGCAAGTGCGGGGGGCTCATCTCTTGCCACAACGGGATATGCTTTGCCTGTGGCCTCGAGGAGCTGAAGAAGAGGAAGACATGGAACATGAACAGATGGTGAGTGGGCGGTTCCAGGCGCAGGCGGCCCGGCATCCGATACTATTCAATTCATCCGCATTTCCAAGTTGGAATTGGGGAAATTAATTTAAACCGGGAGTAAGCAGAGGTTGAGTATGCCATACGAGTTCAGTTTCGACCTCTCCAGAATTCCTACGTCGTTCTTCGTTGAGCTTACCACGATTGCAAGCGAGAACAAGGTCCGCAGAATGCTTGCGATTAAGACGCGCAGCCTGGCACACAGACTTGCCGAGACAACCGGCCTTGATATGACCCAGACGCTGCAGTTGGTCGAGGACCTGATAGATGTCTATTCGCGGAATTTCTCAGAGAGGAGTCGCTTTGATGGGACTAAGAAGAGGGCGCTGCTGCTGCCGCACTGCGCAAGGAAGTATATGGACAGCATGTGCAAGGCAACCTTCAATCCTGATACCCCCTCCTACATCTGCAACCATTGCTCGGAGGATTGCTGCATAAACAAGGCGACCGAGCTTGGCAAGGAGAAGGGGTATGACGTTTATGTCCTGCCGGGCGGCTCCTGCGTTGCCAATGTTCTGAAGGGCAACAGGCATGAAGGGATAGCCGGGGTCGCCTGCGGGCAGGAAGCGCGGCTTGTGATGAAAGGCCTCAGGGGGATGGGCTTTGCCGGACAGGCCATCCGTTGACGAAGAACGGCTGCGCCAACACGAGCTTCAGCATGGAAGACCTTTCGAAGATATTGTGATTGGTCCGGCAAGGACGGATAGAGGATTTTGTCTTAATGGATCGGCAGTCTTCATGGGCTCCTGAAGGCCCGTCTCTGCCCCGCCCAGCATTCACTCCGGCAGCTCCCTAACCAGCGCATCGAAGAATGCCTCAACCTTCGCCTTGAAGGCGTCGGTGCCGCGGACGATGGATGTGAGCGCCATCTCGCCGTTGAAGGTGCTCGACCCGAAGACAAAGCCCGGCGGGGAGTGCATCGGACCAGCGGGCAGGATCTCCTCAGGGAGACGCCAAAGTCGGCAATCCCGGGATCGACGACACCTATGTTCGAGAAGGTCGGCATGTAAATGAACGGGGAAATGTGTGGACCGAGGATGCGCGACATGAAGTAGCCGGGGGCGAAGACCAGCTCCGCGAGGAGGGCCTGACCGAGCTCCTCCTGCCCCGACTTTTTGTCCTCCATGACGGCGCGGACCCTCTCAAGCGTCGCCTCGAACGGCTCCCCCTCCTCCTGGCTATCTTTGGGAAGTAGGCCGCGGTTAGGCTACAGAGCGACTCCCCCCTGCCCCCTGGGATGTGCCTCCGCAGGTTCACGGAGACCAGCAGCGGCAGCGGCACGCCCTCCGGGGGGGCGATGACGGCGAAGAGCGCCCTGTAGGAGGCGGCGATGAGTACGTCGCCCAACGTTGCGCCGCGGCTCCTAGCGTAGACCTTGATCCGGGAGAGGCGCTCCTGCCCTATCCGCCTGATGAAGATGGATGGGCTGACCTCGCCGCCGTCTTCGTTCGGGAACTGCCAGCCGAGCCCCGAGGGCGAGATGCGCCTGCACGACGACAGGGTCCTCCCCAGCTCCTCTATGCCAATCTTCTTCCCGGCGCCGTTCCCGGACCTTTATTCATCTTTATTCTGCGCCAGAGGCGTGCACCACCTTGCCGCTACTTGGTTAAGCTGTGTGGCTGGAATCTTATAATGCTCTCCCAGTATCTTAAAAAGTGTGCAGTATAATGCATATTTTTATATAAAAATGTGCAGTAGTATTAATCATGAACACTGAGAGGATAAGGACAATAGTAGCGGACCAGAGAGAGGAACTGTCGAGGGTCGCGGCGGACAGCGGCCTGATAGAGAGGGAGGCGCTGGCGTATTGGGAATCATGGGCCAGCGAGGGCACCATAAAGGTGATAACGGGAGCCAGGAGGGCTGGCAAGTCTGTCTTTGCGATGCAGCTCCTGCGCGGCGCCCCTGGCGGCTATGCCTATGTGAACTTCGACGACGAACGGCTTGTGGGGCTCAGGGCAGATGAGCTTGACAGGCTGGTGGAGGCGATCCTGCAGGTGTATGGGGGCGCCAAGCACCTAATCCTTGACGAGGTCCAGAATTTGGATGGTTGGGAGCTCTTTGTCAACCGGCTACAGAGGCAGGGGTTCATGCTGACCGTAACCGGCAGCAACGCAAGGCTGCTCAGCAGCGAACTGGCAACGCACCTGACGGGCAGGCACATAGCGATTGAGGTCTTCCCATTCTCTTTTAGGGAGTTCCTAAGGCTAAGGGGGAGCAAGGTCCGGACGGATCGAGTGTTATCGACCGGCGAGAGGGCCGAGGTCATGGCGAGGCTGCGGGAGTACCTCGAGACAGGGGGGTTCCCGGAGGCGGCGAGGATCGGAGAGAAGGACACGAGGATGGCAAGGATGTACCTGCAGACACTCTACTCCACAATGATAGGGAAGGACGTCGTTGGGAGGCATAGCGTGAAGTACCTGAGGACAGTTAGGGAGATCGCGGACTTCCTTGTCTCGAGCTACTCATCGACGGTGTCGTTCAACAGTATCATGAAGAGTTTTGGGCTGCGGAGCCTTCATACGGCCAAGAACTACGTCTCGTACATGGAGGAGCCGTACCTGATATTCTTCATCAGCAAGCATTCCCGCAGGCAGAGGGAGAGCATCAATGCGCCCAAGAAGGCCTACTGCATAGACACAGGCATGGTGAACGCGATGGCTTTCAGGGCCAGCGAGAACATCGGGAGGCTTATTGAGAACACCGTGGCGGTGGAGCTAATGAGGATGAGGTCTGCAGATCCTGCAATGGAGGTTTACTACTGGAAGGACTACAGGCAGAGGGAGGTCGACTTCGTCGTCAAGAGGGGGACGGAAGTGGAGGAGCTCCTGCAAGTCACCTATGCCTCGGAGAGGGGGGAGGTTGCGGGCAGGGAGCTGGCGGCGCTGCTGGCGGCGCTGCTGGCGGCGTCGGACGAGTTGGGCTGTAGGAGGCTTTCTGTGGTCACCTGGGACTACGAGGGGGGGGAGCGGGTAGTAGGAGGGAGGGAGATGAGGTTCGTGCCCCTGTGGAGGTGGCTGCTGGAGCGGGCATAGGCGGATCCCTGCCGGGCACTATGCTGCCGCCCTTGAGAATGCGACGCAAAGCAAGCCCTCCAATGCTTCTTTATTCCCTTCCATTGAGCCTTCGGCGCCAGCCGGATGCCATGCTTTGGCACATCAAGGCGGGTGTAGGAGAAGAGCGAGACCGCGAGTATGATCGCCGTCCCGATAGCCCAGTGGAGCCCGGCGTACATCATCACGACGGAGAGGGCGGCGGGGATGCCGGCGAATGCGGCGGAGGTGCCCCAGCCGACGGAGTAACGGATCCGCCGGGACATGAACCAGACCGCCGCGAGAGCGAATATGGAGGGCGCAGACGGGTTTCCAATGCTTATTATGTCAGCGCCCATGTATAAAGACCGGTGGGCATCATGGCTGCACCTTGGCGGTCCTCAGCCATTTCTTGGGCCACCTCACGAGAGCCTGCAGGAGCGCGACGAGCGCGACGACGTTTAGTAACCCCCAGTACAGGCATATTATGAGTATCCACAGGATTGCCCTGTGCCACGAACCCCTGTCCAAGAATGCAATGGCGGCCCCGGCGAGGGTGAGCAGGGACAGGAATGAGATGGCCATGAATGGATTCAGCGCGACCTGGAGCCAGTGGGTCGGAACCTGGAGCGAGAAGAGCGAGAGTGTGAAGCCGACCGCGAGGAGCACGGGGAACATGGCGAATACGAGGGGACCGAGGAGAGTCACCATGGCATCCGCCACAGCCCTGCCCCTGAAGGTCTTCGGGATAGAGGGCAGTATAAGCTCAATCCAGCCGCGGAACCACCTTAGGCGCTGGCTATAAAGGGCACCCACCGACACAGGGCATCCCTCCTTGTCCCTCACTGAGGTTTCGTAATCGACAGGGACGCGGGCATCCACGAGCTTTATGGAGAGATCCATGTCCTCGGTCAGGGATCGCTCATCCCACCCACCCATCTTGTCAATGATGTCGCGGCGAATGAACTGGCAGCTGCCAGAGAGGGGCACGAAGAGGCCGAGGCGCTTCTTACCCATCAGGTAGGCGTTGAACCAGGCATCATGCTCGTGGGAGATGAGGCGGGCGAGGAAGCCGCCATTTGCCTCCGACTTTGTCATCCCCTGCAGGGCAACGGCTCCTGACGAGAACCTGGACGCCACGGCGCGGAGCGAGTCTGGTGAGGGCATGCTGTCCGCGTCGAAGACCCCCACGATCTCCCCCCTGCAGCGGGCCAGCGCATAGTTAAGGGCGGACGGCTTGCCGCTTGACATGTCCTTGTGGAATACCCTGATGATGCCAGGGTGTTTATTGGCGCACTCCATGCAGGCCTCCAGCGTGCCGTCTGACGAGCCGTCCTCGACTACTACGATCTCGTATCGATCCTTGGGGTAGTCGATCTGGACCGTCGATTCGATGGATTTGCAGATCACGTTCTTCTCGTTCTTGGCGGTGACTATGAGGGATATGAATGGGAGAACTGGGGGCGGCGTTATGGAGTCAGGGCAGCGCCCGTATCGCATTGCGCACCCGCGCCGCCGCCGGCTGGACCGATGTTAAATAGGATTGCCTTATGTGCGATTTATGCTTGACGGAGGGGGGGCTGGCGTATAAAGGCACGGCGGAGGCGCTGGCCCCACCTAAGAGGGCGAGGGTTTTGAGGCGCTCGCGGCGCCAGATTAGCGGGATGCGGCTTATGCGAGGCTATGCCCTGCGCTTCTTTGCCTGCGAGCGGCCCTTGTGCAGTTCAGTATGTTTGCTCCCGATGCGAAAATTCATTATCGCTTTTCCCCAACGCGGTCTGCTATGCCCACATGTGGCTTAAAAGGGTTTGCGGGGCGGGGATCGCTGGCCTTCTTCGACCGGGGGGCGCAGGGGCGGTCGTGAACGGGGGCGCAGGGGCGGTCGTGAACGGGGGCGCAGGGG
>MAGU01000044.1 GCA_001717025.1 Candidatus Methanomethylicus oleisabuli
CTTCCCACCGGACTTTTCTATGATCTCTTTTGGGGATACAAGCTCTTGATCCTCGTAGAGGACGGAGTTACATTGATGGCATATTAGCCTGACGGGCAACCAAATCACCTAAATCCTTGTAAGGGAGCACCTCGCCGATCAGGTTGAGGCCCTTCTTAGCCAACGACTCGAACCAGATCTCGGACGCAAATATCAGATAGCATTCGGTAGCTTTTAAAGAATTCTCGCCGATCATCCTCTGGGACCGGTCCACGATGACCTCGATGTATGCCGATGCCTGCTTGACGTCCGAGAGGTAGCAGATCACCGTGCGCCTTGATCGCAGCGTCTCCTGCGATGCCTCGACTTCAAAGCCCAAGCTTATGCGCCCCCTCCAGCTGCCGATCAGGAAGAGCGCGACTCCAGCCAGCATGATCGCCCCCATTGCAGGGTCGAAGAGCGGTACGGCCAGGAGCCGGGAGATGGCGTAGGCAGAGCCTGCGACCCCCACCATGAGCACGCCGACCGTCCCAACCGCCGCCCGCCGCGTCTTGGCATCGGTCCAGAGCCGATCTACGAAAGCCACATCGTAGAAGAGGGAGAGCGAGAGGAGGAGGAGCTTCGACCTCAGCTTTTGCAAGAGGCTCATGACGCAGCCCAGGACAGGGTTAATAGTTGTTGCGGATGTATTAAAGTTTAAGCGAGGCCGCGTCATGGCGAAACAGCTGATAGTGTGCGAGAAGCCCTCTGCAGCGATGAAGGTGGCATACGCGCTGGCTGAGGGCAGTGTCAAGAGGGTTGGCGGAAGGCTCTTCCCAGCATACAGCCTGACGAGGGGGCAGAATGCGATAACGGTGGTCTCAGCGCTGGGCCACCTGTACGCACTCGACCAGCGGAGCGTGGGATGGAGCTACCCCGTCTTCGACATCAAGTGGGTGCCGATCAACGATGTTGATAGGAGGATGGCAAGGGCGAGGGCGTGGATAGACTCGATATCGAAGCATGCGGAGGGGGCAGACGAGTTCATAAGCGCATGCGACTACGACACCGAGGGGAGCCTTATCGCATACAACGTCCTGAGGTATGCCTGCAGGGGGGCGGACGCTAAGGCGAAGCGGATGCGCTTCTCCACACTAACCAAGCAGGACCTGGTTGCGGCCTACGAGGGCATGTCGAGCGAGCTGGACGCCACCGTGATCGAGGCCGGGCGCGCCAGGCACGAGCTAGACTGGATCTTCGGCGTCAACGTCTCGCGGGCGCTCATGGATGCCCAGACGATGGCTGGCGGCTGCTACGAGGTCCTCAGCGCGGGCAGGGTCCAGAGCCCGACGCTCTACGCCATCTACAGGAGGGAGAACGGCATAAGGCTCCACGTGCCAGACCCTTACTGGGTCATAGCTGCAGAGGCTGAGATAGCAGGCGAGAGGGTCCCGGCTGAGTATGCTGAGGGCAGGGTGCTCTCGCTCTCGGAGGCTGAAGGCGTCACCAGGAGGTGCAACGGCGCAGACGGCGTGGTCAGCAGGGTATCCGGGAGGAGGGCGGTCATACCGCCGCCGGTCCCGTTCGACCTCGGCACACTGCAGTCTGAGGCTTACAGGCACTTCGGCTTCCCGCCATCGAGAACGCAGAAGATAGCCGAGAAGCTGTACCTTGATGCGCTTATATCCTACCCGAGGACGTCCAGCCAGAGGCTGCCGCCCTCGCTCGGGTACGCGAGGATCCTGGAGGGGCTGGGCAGGAACAGGAACTACGCAGAGGCGGCGACTGAGCTCGTCTCGAGCGGCAGGCCCCTCCGCCCGAGGGAGGGGAAGAAGACCGACCCTGCACACCCCGCGGTGCATCCGACGGGGAACCTAGCGGAGGGGCTGGGCAGGGACGATTTCAGGGTCTACGACCTGATAGCGAAGAGGTTCATGGCAGCGTTTGCGGAGGCGGCGGTCAAGGAGGTGACCGACGTCGAGATGTCGTGCGGCGGGGACCGATTCTTGGCGAGGGGGGAGGCGGTGCTCATCGAGGGGTGGTCCAGGTTCTACGCGCCGTACTCATTCCTCAGGGAGGCGAGGCTGCCGAAGGTATCGGAGGGCGACCCGGCAAGGATGGCGTCGGTATCGCATGACGCGAAATACACCGAGCCCCCGCCCAGGTTCAACCAGAGCAGCATAATAAAGTTCATGGAGCGGAGCGGCTTGGGGACGAAGTCGACCAGGGCGGAGATCGTGGACACGCTCTACAGGCGGGGGTACATCAGTGGCGGAATGATAGAGGTGACGGAGCTAGGGGCAGGGGTCATCACCACGCTGAAGAGGCACTTCCCCCGGCTGGTTTCCATAGAACTCACCAGGAGGGTAGAGGCCGAGATGGAGGAGATAGAGGGGGGGAAGGCGAGGAGGGAGGAGGTGATGGTGAGCACGATCGACGAGGTCAGGGAGACGTTCGAGAGGATGATATCGAAGGAGGGGGGGATGGGGGACGGGCTCGCGGAGCTCGTCAAGGCAAAGCGGGAGGGGGATAGGACCGTCGGCCCGTGCCCATCATGCAAGACTGGGAGGCTCAAGGTGATAAGGTCCAAGAAGAGCGGAAAGAGGTTCATAGGCTGCTCAGGATACAGCAGCGGCTGCAGGTTCACGGCACCACTCCCGCAGAAGGGGAGGGTCTCAGTGTCCAAGAGAAGATGCAAGGAGTGCGGGTATCCCATAGTGGAGGTGAGGGGGCTCGGCAGGTACGTTTGGAGGCTCTGCATAAATGTCGAGTGCCCAACGAAGAGGGGGGCGGGAAGGGGTGGCGGCGGATAGGTGCAGGGTGTGCGGCGGGGCAGCAAGCGGAGAGCTCTGCGGCATCCACCTTGAGGCTAAGAGGAGGCTGGAGAAGCACTTCGAGGTATGGAGGCAGCGCATGGGTGTGAGCTGGCAGGAGTACCTCAAGATGGTGCAGGCGAACCCCAACACTGGCTCGGCGGTCAGGGAGGTTGCGGCGCACCTGCTGGAGGTCGCCGAGGGAGGCACGGGCTGACGGCGCAGGCGCCCAGGTTAGGCGCCCAACGGCGCTGCCGCGCCCGGCATCGACCCTGCGGGGCTCGAGGCAGCCTATAGCGCGGCCTCCATCATGCGCCTGCCGCGTTCTATCGGCTCGGAGAGGGCGGCGATTGCAGACTCTGTCCGCCTCGCCAAGGCCCTCCTCTCGCTCAGCATCCGCCTTATCTCCGCGATGGCCGGACCGCCGGTCGTAGCCCTAACGTTTGCGTTCTTGACCGGGTCGATGGCGCATGCGATCGAGCCCTCGCTTATGCGGATGCCTGCCTTGTCGAAGACCATCCCCTGTCTCTTATACACATCTCCGAGCCCACGA
>MAGU01000045.1 GCA_001717025.1 Candidatus Methanomethylicus oleisabuli
GGATAGGGCGTCGGTGGATGGTCCCAGAGGGCCTCCTAGGTAGAGCGCGGCGGCGATGCCGGCTATGAAGACTAGCTCAAGGTTCCTGGCAAGGCGTATGAGGGCAAGCTTCCTGCCAGAGTACTCGGTCTGCCAGCCGGCAACGATCTCCTGCTCAGCCTCGGGCATGTCGAAGGGAACCCGTTCGAGTTCTGCCTGAGCAGCAATCAGGAAGATGACGAAGCTGAGTGCTTGGGGGCCTACAACGTTCCATAGCCCTGACTGATGGGCGACGATGCCAGAGATCGTGACGGAGCCGCTGAATATGCAGGCGCCAACCATCGAGAGCATCATCGGGATCTCGAATCCGAGGAGCTGGAGAACCGCCCTCTCGGCCCCAATGATAGAGTACCTGCTCATCGAGGAGAATCCAGCAAGGAACACTAAGATGCAGAAGAAGGTCATGACGACTATCGCGAATACCACGTCGCCGCTGAAGGAGATCAGCCCGGATATCCCCGTGATGGGGATCATCATCAGGGCGGTAAGCATCAGTGCTGCCATGATTATTGGAACCGCGTTGAAGACCTTACGGTCGGAGTGCCTTGGAGTGAGATCCTCCTTGGACATCAGCTTGACGAAGTCTGCGAAGGGCTGCAGGACCCCCAAGGGGCCGGTGTAGAGCGGCCCAACCCTCCGCTGTATGTCGGCGTAGAGCTTCCTGTCGTACCATTCGTAGACGAATGAGAGGGCTATCACGAAGGCGAACCCCGGAAAGACCAGAAGCGAGAGGAGACCCCATGCCCAATCCATAGAGATACCCCAAGATCACATCATCTTATCCTCTCGAGCCTCGCAGTGCAGCTGAAGCAAGGGTCTATCGACGCCAGTATGACAGGCACGTCCGCTATGTTCACAACGTACCTGCCGCTTGACTTGAGCATCTTGACCAGAGAAGGTATGTTTGAGAAGGTCGGCGTCTTGATCTTGTACCTGTAAGGCTTGTCGCTGCCATCTGACCTTACGAAGTGAGCCAGCTCGCCTCTGGGCGCCTCTACCCTTGAAAGGAAGTCCCCTGCCGGCACCCTCCTAGGAAGGCGCTGCAGGATCGGCCCGGAGGGAAGATGGTCTAGGCAGAATCTTATCGCGTCTATCGACTCAACGACCTCGTCTATCCTTACCATAATCCTCGAGAAGGTATCGCACCCGCCGCTCGTCACGACCTTCATAGGGACGAGCTCGTGCGCGGCGTACGGGTCGTCCGCGCGGACATCCACATCGACGCCCGATGCCCTTGCAAGGGGACCCACGGCTGAGAGGGAGACCACGTCAGATGCGCTAAGCAGCCCTACCCCCTGCGTCCGCTTAAGAACCGTCCTCTCCTCAGAGATTGCCCTCCTGTAGTAGGCCATCCGCCCCTCAAGCTTGTCCATGCCCTTCCTCATCTTGTCGGCGATCTCGGGCGTCATATCGCGCTTGACGCCACCGATCGATATGTATGAGGAGGTTATCCTGTTGCCGGCAAACTCCTCCATGAGGTCGAGCGAGATCTCCCTATCGAGCCAGACATACATGAAGAGTGTATCGAATCCGATGTCGTGGGCGGCAACGCCGAGCCAGAGTAGGTGGCTCTGGATGCGCTCCAGCTCCTCCGCAATGACCCTCAGGACCCTCGCCCGCTCGGGCGCCGGCTTTCCGTGCAGTCCCTCGAGTGCGGTGCTGAAAGACAGGGTGTGCGCGATGTTGCATATGCCGCAGACGCGCTCGATCAGATAGAGGTTCTGGACGTACGTCCTGTATTCGGCAGCCTTCTCCATGCCCCGGTGGTTGTAGCTGATGTCGACAGCCACTTCAACGACGTGCTCGCCGTCGACTTTGAGGTTCAGGAGGACCGGCTCCTTTAGCGCAGGGTGCTGGGGGCCGATCGGGATATCGAAGAGGCGCTCGTAGGAGCTCATCGCTCGGCCTCCTTGGCAGGAACTGGCACCGTTGCGGTGAAGCTCTTCCTTAGAGGGTAGACGCCTGCAGGCCAGTCTTCAGGCAGTATCAGCCTCGACTGGTCGGGGCTGTTCTTGAAGTTTATGCCCATGATGTCGTGGACCTCGCGCTCATGAAAAGAGGCAGCGGGAAGCAGGTCGGAGACGGTCGCCAGCTCGGGGCTCTCTGCGGGGAGGATTACCTTGAGGGACACAATCGTCCCCCTGCCTAGCTGGAGCTGCAGCTCGAAGCCCGATTCCGTGTCGATCGCCGTAAGCGCGACGACGTGGTTTGTGCCTATACCGACTATCGCCTCTACGGCAGAGCGGTAATTCTCGGGCAGCGTCACGGCTAGAATGCGCCTCGGCGAGGTAACCTTAAGGTCTAGTATGTCCTTGCTCTGGGCAAGCATGGCGAGAATGGCACCGTCATTTAGTCCGCGCAGCATCTGTTGTGACCTCCTTCGCCTTCCTGCCCTCAAGCAGCTTTGCTACTCCATCTATTATAGCCTCCGGCTTGGGCGGGCAGCCGGGGATGTAGGCATGGACAGGGATTAACTGGTCTAGACCTGCATAGACGTTATAGCAGGGACCCTTGCCGCAGTTGGAGAACACCCCGCCGCTCATGCAGCAGCTCCCTATCGCGACGACCGACTTTGGGGCGGGCATCTGGTTGTATATCCTCACGACCCTGTCTTTGACCTGTCGGGTCACCGGGCCGGTCACAAGCAGTATGTCGGCGTGCCTTGGGCTGCCGCGCATGTACATTCCAAAGCGCTCGATGTCGTAGCGCGGAGTGAGCGTTGCGACTAGCTCTATGTCGCAGCCGTTGCAGGAGCCGGTGTTGAAGTGCAGTATCCAAGGGCTCTTCCTTAGCGCCCAGTCACGGAGGCCCATCAGTGCCGCCTCCTGAAGACAGGAAGAGAGTAGAGCGCTACCGTAGCTAGAGCCACATATGCGACTGGAAGCAAGGGGAAGGCGGTATCGAACGCGAAGATCAGCATTATTGCGATCACGTCGAAGACGAGAAACGCCGCGGCGAAATCAAAGATGTGTATGCTGACAGGCTCGCGCTCCGCCGCCACGCTCTCGCCGCAGGCATAAGGCGCGGTCTTGTCAGGGTGAGGCGCATCCTCCTTCTTCGATTGCCCGAGCAGGTAGATCAGGCTGGCAACAACTATTGATAATAGAAAGATTGCAAAGGGGTTGCTCAGCACGTCGGGCATACGCATCAATAGTGCGTAAAAAGGAACCACATATATATTTTTCTTATATAGAAAGGTTATACTACAGGTTAAACTTAACAGTTAAAGTTATTGATCATAATTGTTAACAAATTGAAGGATCGTTTTTTTATAAAAAAGAGCTTTGTGCTGTTTAGGCTAGTTCTTGGCTTTTTTTGTGGATTGTTTGTATCCACATTCATTTGCAATAGACGGCAGAGTTGCCAACAGCGCAATTAACATCGACATATCGGGCAATGGTTGTGCCGGTCCTTCGTTTGAGCTGGCTCCGCTAAGTAAAGTGGGCGCCACTGCGATTTTGTCCAAGTTGACTGAGCGGCCCGTGTATTTTTATTCGAAGCCCGTGATGCGGCGCGGGTTTTACGCATTAAACTTTGATGCCGCTGGTGAAGCGTGCAATTTGCACGATTTTCATATATCCGCAGGACCCAAGCCCGGGCCCCACAATATCAAGGCAGCAGTCACCGCTGTTGCTTGGCAAGCGTGTAACTGCACGGCAAAGAACCTCGCAGCACCGATCATCGCATTTCTTCGTCATCGGCTACTTCGCCCTGACGCCGATGGCGAATGTGCACCTTCGTGCGCTTCACGAAGGCGTGCCACCGCCATCTCAACTCAAGTCGAGGATGGGCTCGCCTCTGCGGACCAGCCTCGCATCGTAATCATGCCAGTTCGCGGTATGACTGGACTGGGAAAATGCATTGACGGACAGCTATCTTGCAAAGCATTATGGGGGATAAAATCGTGCCATAATGAAAAAGGTCACTTAATTATCCTGAAGCTGTCGAATTCCCTCTTCGGATCCTCCCATTCGATGGCAAGATCCTCAACAGATGCCCCTGGAGGGCCTATCCTAAGCTCCTCCACCAGCGTCAGAAGGTTGCCCTTGTTGCCCTCGGCCACCACCTCCACGCTTCCATCCGAGTTGTTCCTGACGTAGCCATTAAGAGAGAGCCTGCGCGCGGTCCTGAAGGTGAAGTACCTGAACCCCACCCCCTGCACGGTGCCATATACGCGTATTTTGATCCTAGCAGACAAGGCAATTTCTCCGATGTATCAAAGTAATACAATTATAATATAAAAAATATATTATGAACGGCCGTTTTGTAAGCATTTTAAATTTTTATTTCAATGAAAGCCCATAAAAAACGGGCAGAGTGGCTGCTTGGTAAAGCGGCGGCTCGCATAATCTGCCCCGGTCGAGCAGAGTTGATCTTTGATAGCCACCAATACATTTAATATTGAAGGGCAGTGAAGTCGAATACGGCAGATCATATGGCTGGCGGTCCAAAGCTCATTGAAGATGGTGACGAGGCACTCTTATACGTCAACGAGAAGAAGAGTTGGCTCGTCAGGATCGAGAGGGGGAAGAAGTTTCATACTCATAAGGGGCTGATCGACCTCGAGGAGCTGATAGGAAAGCAGTATGGCACTGAGGCGAAGACCACACTCGGGGCGACGCTCAAGGTGATACCATCGGATTACCTCGACCACCTCGAGAGGATAATGAGGAGGACGCAGGTGATATACCCCAAGGACACCGCGCTCATAACCATGCTGGCGAACGTCAGGCCCGGCTCTAGGGTGGTCGAGTGCGGTACCGGTAGCGGGGCGTTGACGAGCTACCTGGCTACCCACGTCGCGCCGTCAGGCATGGTCTACACATATGAGGTGAGGGGCGAGTTCCAAGCCAATGCCCGTAAGAACCTCGAGAAGCTGAACCTCATGAAGCATGTAGAGATGAAGCTGAAGGACATAACCAACGGGATCGACGAGACCGAGGTAGACGCGGTTGTCCTGGATATGGCGACGCCGTGGATGGCTATAGAGAAGGTAAAGGAGGCATTGAGGATGGGCGGCAGGGTCGTGAGCTTTAGCCCAACTATCAATCAGGTCGAGAAGACAGTCGAGGGCCTCAACACTGCAGGCTTCGTCAATGTGAAGGCGCTCGAACTGATAAT
The DNA here is from genome assembly GCA_001717025.1 of Candidatus Methanomethylicus oleisabuli. Classification (GTDB taxonomy): domain Archaea; phylum Thermoproteota; class Methanomethylicia; order Methanomethylicales; family Methanomethylicaceae; genus Methanomethylicus; species Methanomethylicus oleisabuli. The sequence goes on from MAGU01000045.1 coordinate 5,161, forward strand.
GAGGACATATAAGGTAAAATATAATGAGACGAGACCGGATATGGTAATGGTAGGCCATACGGGATACATAGTGTCTGCAAGAAGGTGTTGATATGGACAAGGTGTTGAAGGTTTTGAAAGAGGCTGAAGTCGCAGCCGATGGTATCGAGGCAGAAGGAAAGAGGAAGGCAGAAGAGCTGGTCATGGAAGCGGAGACCGAGAGCAGGAGGATAGAGGCAGACCTGAGCGCCAAGGCTAAGGCGGTAGGAGAGTCAATGCTCTCTGAGAGGATGGCAAAGGCAAGGGAGGACGCAGCCGGGATCATCAAGGATGGAAAGGAGAGAGCGGCAGAGGCCGAGGCGCGCGCGAAGAAGAACTTCGGCTCTTGCGTAGACGAGGTTGTCAAGGCGACCATAATCAGCATGAACAAAACAAAGGAGGGGTAGGCAGAATGCCTGACTTGACGTATGCTGCTGTCAAGGCATCAGGGCGGAAGGGGAAGCTCTTAACTGAGCAGCAGCTCATGGAGCTGGCATCGCAGAAAGACCTGAAAGACTTGATCAATAAGATCAGACCAAACTATCAAAGCCTTACCAACGCGTCTCCAGAACTCGTAGAGTTCGAGTCGATCCTGAAGGATGGCTTCTTAAAGGAGGCCGATGAGTTCATCAAAAATACTCCGGAGGCGTCGGACCTCTTGATGCTAATCAAGAAGCAGATGCAGGAGGGAGATGTGGTTGAGCTCATGAAGTGGCACCTAGGTGCGATAGGGGAGGCACAGGTGAAGACCCCCCTCAAGAAGTATGGCAAGCAGGATGCGCTTAAGGCACTGAAGGCGATGGGATACGGCGAAGAGGCAGATGCCGCTGAGAGCGTCTATAAGAGGCACTCGGTCCCGGCACTCATTGACTCGGTATTCGTAAGAGGGGGGTTGATGAGGCTTGCTGCGACTTTGGAGAAGATGAAAGGGAACGGCGAGCCTCTCATAGGTTATCTAAAGCTTAAGATCGACATCTATAACGTCTTCACGATAATAAGGGGGCTGAAGAACGGCATAGACCCCAAGGCTATAGAGGATGTGCTACTCTTCAATGGGGGCACCCTCGGCAGGGCAGAGCTCCTTGAGGCGCTGAAGGCCGGCGACCAAGCAAAGGCATTCGCATATCTGGAAGGCAAGGGCGTCCCCAAGGCGGAGACGCCTAGGGAGCTGGAGAGAGAGTATGATAGGAGGATCGTCTCGAATCTGCAGAGCGCATATCGTGATGGATACGTGGAGGCTGGCGCAGTCATTAGCTACCTAGAGCTGAAGTCCAATGAGGTCAAAAACCTCATCAGGATAGCAAACGCCATCGAACGCGGCGTGGATCAGAAGAGTCTGATGCAGAGCTATCTGAGTTGAGCTGAGATACTGCACTAAGCGGTGTGCCAAGACCGCGCCGTAGGCCTCACTGGCGTGCATTCTTTATTGGAACGCCAAGGTTCAGCTTGAAGGGCGAGAACCTTATGCCGCTGTCCTGATAGAACTTGCTGAACCACTCATAGAAGTGGAGCCTCAAGTCCTGTGCCAAGGCAATTACCCCTTCAAGAAGCGTTACGAAGACGTTGCCGACGACTATGATCAGTCCAGAGAAGATGATGCCCACCATTCCGCCAGACACTATCCCGGCGAGGCTGTAGAATACGGCCATCAGCTCGATGTGTGCTATTATCATTGCGAAGATTCGCAGGTATGACACGGTGTTGGAGGTGAATGATATTGCAGTCTCGAAGAGGTCGAATCCAGTCTCCCCCAAGTGCCCCAGCCCTGCACGCCCGCCGTGTTTGATCATTGCGTAAACAGGCGATGCGAGCAACAAGAAGACGACTGGCGCCAGTATAAGATAAATGGGTCCATTAAACCAGCTCAGTATATCCAGGCTGGTACTGAAGACGACATACATGAGTGCCCAGTAGAACGCAACTTTTGGCACATTGACGAGGATGATCTCGGACCACTTCCGTTGGATAACGTTGTTCGTTATGGACAAAATGAGGCCTAACGATATCTGTCCTATGCCTATGAAAAGGGCGAGCTTGAAGATCTGCATGATGTAGGACATAAATGCGGCCTCCCCCTCAGGAACGTGGAGCGGGGCAGTATATCCAACCAGAGTAGCGAGCGACTTTCCAAAGACCTCCCCGTATAGTAGCCCGCCCATCAAGGCAGCAGTAATACCGGTAATGATAAGCACGTGCCCGATGCTCCTCATCGACCTCACCTTCTTATACATGAATGCGCCTATGCAGGCGAGCAATATCCCATGACCCAGGTCACCGAACATCAGACCGAAAAAGATGGGGAAGGTCAGAGTGAGTATGGGAGTCGGATTGATTTCGTTGTAGGATGGGGTGCCGTACAGGTTGGTTATCTTGTCAAATATTCGTAACCCTTTCGGATAATTGAACGTCACAGGCGTCTTAGGCGCGTCCTTCTCAGCCTTCACGAATGGGATGAATCGCCCATTGAGGCCCTCAGATAACGCCTTGTTCAGCGGCTCAACTTTTTTCGTAGGCACGTATCCCTCAAGCATAGCCCAGTTCTTCTCGAGCGCAGACTTGTTCCGGATATCCAAGACCGCGTTTGCGTCAGACAAAATCGATGAGAAGTAGTCTAGCCTTGGCCTGATAGAAGCGATTGAGTTTAATGGTTGAGTTAACTTGTTAGCCTCTGAATTGAACTCCGACTCGAATCTTGAGATGAACTGTGCGAGATCGCCGAGTCTGTCGGGCATGCCCTCAATCCGTTCGAGGGGCCTGAGCTCCAGGTCCTCAGCCGCATGCAACACCTTGGCCGCATCTGCGCTTCTGCAGGCAACGAGATAGACGGGCGTTGCTACGAATTTATGGACTACTAATGCCTCCTGCGGCAGTTGGAGCGGATGGTTCACCTTAGTAGCGCCTTTTGTTGTCAGGAAGATCAGCCTTATCCTCCTGAAATCGGGGAGGGACCCCAAACCAGAAACCCCTTCAAGCTCCGAGGATATTGCCTTCCAAGTCTGTAGCAGAGGCAGAAGCTGACTGCGCACCTTCAACGTCGATTCAGCAGACCTGACTTCCTTTTCGTATGGGACTAGCTCTGACTCGATCTTGTCAAATAGAGATGCCCACTCGTTGGAGATGATTGGCGGTCCCCGATCGCTAGAGGGCGCCGATTCGCCAGTTACCGACGCGGCTCTCCCTGCAAGGTCGTTTACCCTGTTGTAAAGTTCTTGGGCCCTTTCGATGAGATCGCCTGCACTCTGACCCTCGACGTCCTTAGTCGAGAGATGGAAAGCCCCGTAGGAATTCAGTGTCTGCAGCGCTTCCTCGACATCTGATTTGAGAAAAATGAGGGAAGCGTGCGACATCCCTACTGGGCGGAGCATCGATATGCACCAAGGCTCAGATCTTCAGCCACAGCAAGATAGCTATGATGAGCCCGTAGATCGCGACCGCCTCGCATAGCGTGACGACGAGGAATGCCTTGAAGAAGGTATCAGGCTTCTCGGCAAGAGCCGCAATTGCCGCCGAGCCCGCCTTTGCAAGGGCAAAGCCCGCACCAAGGCAGGCGGCACCAACTGCAAATGCGGCTGCGATCGCGTAGAGCGAGGTGTCAACGCCTTCGGCTGAAACGTCCACTGCTGCCTCCGGCAACGGCATCGCGGCTGAGACCAACGAGACTGCAGAGAATATCAGAACGATCGGAACTGCTATGATTGCCGCTAAGAAAAGGCTCTTCTCATTTATTTTTATTGGAGCATTGAATTTCATGCCGATTACCTCGTGTTAATTGAATTGGATTCTTTATAAAGTTCATTCTTAATTAGGTTTATCCTTGATGCGAATTCGGATTTTGCGGTTTTTGCGCTTTCGCCTATCTTCGCTCTTGCAGAGTCATACGATTTTTTTGCTTCAGAAGCTATCGCTTCACTCATTTAAATCACCTTTGTATTCGTTTTTCTATCAACGACTTTACCTTCTTTACCCTGACGAACTCCTCCCTGTCCCTCTCCTCCAGGACGCTGGATATCAGCGATACGGTCTCTTCGTATTGTGGTATCAGAAACTGCTCGAGCGCGTTGATGCGCCTCTGCGTCCGCTTTACCTCCTCGACCAGCTTGATCAGGGCATACTCCAGCTCCGCAACTCTTACGATTATAGGTATCGCTTCAATAAACTTGTCTGCAACGTCGTCTATTAAGACTGTAGGTCGAGATATGCTGTAAGGAAGGGATCGCTTAAGATCTTCCAGTTCAAGCGCCAAGGTTGTTACGCCCATAATCTTCTTGGTTGAAGCGTTGACCTGGAAGGTCAAGAGTGGAAACTCGGAGATCCTTCTCAGTTCATCGGTTCCCACGACCGTAGCCGCGGCGTCTTGAGATGCGTATGCACTCTTAAGAACTTCGTTGAGTTGCCCTCTGACCTTTGCCGCCTCACCGAGCCGCCTGTTGACCTCCAGGAGAAGGATGTCCCTCTTCTCCTCAAGGAGGGCGTGGGCCCGCCTGAGAAAAGAGAGGGTCCTCCTGAAGCGGATCAGGTTCATCTTGGAGGGGGCAACTTTCGTTGACAAGGCATTCACTCCGCAGACATCATGCTCTCCTGTAGTATTCCTTAACGTATTTGTCGGATATCCTTGACAGCTCGGACTCCGGCAGGAGAGATAGCATCTGCCAAGCCAGATCCAGTGTTGTCTCAAGGGACCGGTTCTCATCGAACCTCTGCTTGAGGAAGCGCTGCTCGTATGCATCCCCGAACTTGAGGTAGTCCCTGTCCCTGTCGGTCATGCCCTCCTCGCCTATGATTGCACTGAGCGATCTGAGCTCCTGAGCCCTAGAGTAGGCAGAGTAGAGCTGGCTCGTCACCTGACCGTGATCATCCCTAGTCTTGCCCTTGCCTATGCCGTCCTTCATAAGCCTTGAGAGGCTCGGCAGTATGTTGATCGGAGGGTATATGCCCCGCCTGTGGAGGTCCCTGTCGATGACTATCTGACCCTCCGTGATGTATCCGGTTAGGTCTGGGATAGGATGCGTGATATCGTCGTTTGGCATGGTTAGGACCGGCATCTGCGTGATGCTGCCCTTCCTGCCCTTTATCCTGCCCGCGCGCTCGTATATGGATGCGAAGTCGCTGTACATGTATCCCGGGTAACCCTTCCTGCTAGGCACCTCCTCCCTAGCTGCACTGATCTCCCTCAGCGCCTCCGCGTAATTGGTCATATCAGTTATGATAACCAAGACGTGCATATCCTGCTCGAATGCTAAGTACTCGGCTAGCGTCAGGGCGCTCCTGGGGGTCAGCAGCCGCTCGACGGCGGGATCGTCTGCAAGGTTTAGGAATAGGGCAGAGTTCTTAAGCGCGCCAGACTCCTCGAAGCTCCTCTTGAAGAACGCCGCTTCGTCGTGCTTGATCCCCATTGCCGCAAATATGACGGCGAACCCCTCTTTCTCCCCCCTGATGGTTGCTTGCCTCGCGATCTGCGTGGCAAGGAGGTTGTGTGGGAGACCGGATCCTGAGAATATGGGCAGCTTCTGCCCGCGGACGAGAGTGTCCATACCGTCTATCGCCGAAACGCCGGTCTGTATGAACTGTGTGGGATAATCGCGAGAGTATGGGTTCATTGGCTGTCCATTGACATCTCTGTAGTCTTCGGTGAAAGGCACCGGGCCTCCATCTATGGGCTCGCCGAGACCATTGAAGACGCGCCCCAGCATCTCGGTCGATAGCGGTATCGTGAGAGGCTTGCCAAGGAACTTCACGGATGTCGATGTTGTCGAGAGCCCCGTTGTGCCTTCGAAGACCTCGATGGCTGCAATGCTGGAAGATATCTCGAGGACTCTACCGCGCCTAGTCTCGCCAACTTCGCCCTTGATCTCGGCCAGCTCATTGAATCCTACGCCCTTGATGCCCTCCACAAATATCAGGGGACCGCTGATCTTGTGCACTCCTCGATATTCTATCGATGACGCCATCAGGATTTAGCCTCCAAGGAGTCGATCTCGGCATTAATTTTGGCAATCGTCTTGTCAATCAGGTCGATCTTGTCGCCAGGCACGGACATCCTGAGCTTGAAGATCTCGGCGATCGATGGTAATGACATGATCTTTGAAACGGGCACGCCCTTCGAGACTGCCCTGACCGAATTTTCGTAGAATGACAGTATTGCGGTGAGCATCCTGAACTGCTTCTCTGGAGAGGAGTATGTGTCTATCGGATCATATGCATTCTGCTGGAGAAAACCCTCTCTAAGCATCCTGGCCACCTCCATCACGAGCTTCTCGTTCTCAGGCAGCGACTCGGATCCGACCAGCCTGATGATCTCCTTGAGGTCGTCCTCCCTCTTCAGGATATCCATTGCCTTAATCGTGCTCTGGCGCCACTGCCCGTTCGTCAGCCCGTTCCACCAACTCTCGACGTAGTCGATATACTCTGAGTAGCTGGTGAGCCAGTTGATGGCAGGATAGTGCCTCATGCTCGCGAGGGCGCTGTCGAGCGCCCAAAAGGCCCTGACAAACCTCTTCGTGTGAACGGTTACAGGCTCCGAGAAGTCGCCGCCTGGCGGCGAGACTGCACCGATCAGTGTTACTGAGCCGAGCTGCCCGTTGAGGGCCCTGACCTTTCCAGCCCGTTCGTAGAACTCGCCCAGCCTTGATGAGAGGTACGACGGGAAGCCCTCCTCGGCGGGCATCTCCTCGAGCCGCCCTGAGAGCTCACGCAACGCCTCGGCCCAACGGCTCGTGGAATCAGCCATAATAGCTACGTTGTAGCCCATATCGCGGAAGTACTCGGCAATCGTCACGCCGGTATAAATGCTCGCCTCTCTCGCAGAGACGGGCATATTTGAGGTGTTTGCAATCAGGAC
>MAGU01000046.1 GCA_001717025.1 Candidatus Methanomethylicus oleisabuli
TCCCAACTAGGTCAGCACCGACGTCTGCTGCCTTCGTGTATATCCCGCCGCCGACCCTTGCGAAGAGGCTCACGAGGCAAGCGCCGAAGCCGAAGCCCACGAGCAGCCGCGCATCGCTAAACCAAGCGTAGAACGCCCCAAGACCTATGAGCGCGAGACCAACGATTGAGAATCCCGAGACAGCGCCGCCCCTGAACGCTAACGATAGTGCAGCTTGGAGGCCATCCCTTGCCTTGTTGGCGGTCCTTACGTTCCCTTGCGTAGTCATGTTCATGCCAACGTATCCTGCCACCGCTGAGAGCGCGGCCCCTGAAATGAAGCCTACGCCGGTCTGCCAGTTGATTGCAAAGCTCAGAATCACAGCAATCACAATGGCGAATGCAAAAACGGTCTTGTACTGCCTGTTGAGATAAGCCTTGGCGCCTTCACGTATAGCCTTGGCTATGCCCTTCATCGTGTCGTTGCCCTCGTCCTCCTTCATAACGCTGAATGCTAGGAAACCGGCGTAGAGGAGGGCGATCGCGCCGGCTATTATTGGAGTTAAAGTCAGTATGTCCAAACGCCACATCCCCAATGTTGATTCAAAAAATCAATGTAATATTTAAGCGATTCTACACGCTTCAATCAGCAAATTAAATTTTTTTACAAAAAGAATGACGCACAGCAATGGGCGCGTCGTTGCCCTGCCTATCACAAATCGATGAGCTGCACGTCACAGTTGCCGCCTTCGAGCCTGATCTTTATACGCCTCCGCCATGCGTCGTTGGCGGATGGGAAGTCAAGCCTGCAGTGCGCCCCTCTGCTCTCCTCACGAACCATTGCGGATAACGCGATGACCTCCGCGGTATCCAGCATCATAGGCATGAGCAGCTTCTCTACCGGATTCGCCGAACTTGGCCTGATCTCCCGCAGTGCGTTGAAGTGCAGAAGCGCGTTCTCAAGCCCTGCTCTCCGACGCAGTATGCCCACGTTCTTCCACATCTCAGACTGTACCTCCGCCTTCAGCTTCGAAGCTTCAGTCGTGCCCTGTGCCGCCATCTGCTCGTTCAGCTGGAACAGCGGACCGTGGAACGCATCGGCGTTGCCCCTCTCGACCGTGCCACAGTGAAGCGATGCAGTCAGCCCTGACCTGAAGCCGAAGACCATCGCTGCAGCAAATGCGTTTCCCCCTATCCGGTTGGCGCCATGTGTGCCGCCCATGGCCTCGCCCGCAGCATAGAGCCCCGGCACAAGCGTCTTGCAGTCTGGATCCGCCCTCATGCCGCCCATAATGAAGTGTGCATAAGGGGAGACTCTGAAGGGCTTTGTGCGGATGGGAACGTGCTTGGACTCCAGATCGTTTACGGTGTTTCTTAGAATGAGGTCGTCTCTGATTCGCTCAGCTGGAATCGTAGTACAGTCGAGAAAGACGCTCCTCTCTTTTCCTTCGCCGACCATCTCCTTCGCGATAAGGATGGAGAACGCGTCCCGGGTCAGCTTCCAAGGCTCGTCAATCCCTGCCTTCTTGAAGATTGATACGCCCTCCTCATTGATCACATCTGCGCCATTCATTAGCAGAGTCGAGTATTCGATGAAGACCTTTGGAAGGCCATCGCCGAACGTCATCGTAGGGTAAAATTGCACGAATTCCATGTCCACAAGCTCGGCCCCGGCCCTCAGCGCCAAGCTGCACCCGTATCCAGTAGATCCGACTGGCATCAGAGTGTACGGATAAACCTCCCCCGGCCCGCCAGTAGCTAGAATTGTAGCCTTAGCCTTTATCGCGAACGGTTCGCATGTCAGGGTATTGACTCCAACCGCACCGATGGCACTATCGCCATCTTTGACGAGTGCGGTGACGAGGGCCCTCTCAAGGAAGGTTATGCCAAGATCCGCAGCGGCTTTTTTGAGGGCAGATTGCAGCCTTATCCCCTTACCCTTAATGTAGTAAGATCTCGGCTTCGAGTGCCCCGGAATGAATCCCACCTTAGGAGCTCCCCGCTCTTCTTCGAATTCAATTCCGAGACTTGGAAGGCAAGAGAAGTACTTCGAGGCATCATTGACCATCGTCCTGACGAGCGCCCTGTCGTTTACGAATGCGCCACCCTTCATCGTGTCATCATAATGTGCCTCGACACTATCGCCATCGCTGAATGATGTCACTGCAGATATGATGCCTGCAGCCATGGAGGTGGTTGTAGCGGCTCCCACGAGCGTCTTGGTGGCTACCATTACCTTGGACATATTCGATGCGGCGGAGATCGCCGCACATAGCCCTGCGAGCCCTCCCCCCACAACGAGCACGTCCGTCTCATACATCGGCATTAGAGTGCCTCCTCAAGCATGCATTGATAACTCTACATTTGGGCTTAAAAACGGCTCCTGTCCGATAGTCATTATCCACCGAATGGCGGTAGTCCGACAAGCAACTCAGCATTGGTGGCCACTACCTTCTCCATATCAGCTGCAGAGAGCAGCTCGCCGTTTAGGGTCACCATTATGCTATTCCATATCTCTGATGAGGGGTCAACCAATTGCTTCAAGCGATCGCCATGTTTCGCCATTAATGAGGATAGCAGCTCTCTCACGGTCGAGCCATCTCTGACCTCTATCGTCTCCTCATCCACACCTACTGCCTCTCTGATTACTGAGAGATATGTGACTTTGACTTTCATGACCCTCGCCCCTAATTATCAATCACAGCGCTTATTGCCGTCCTGATAAAAAAAAGTTCCGGACGGCGTGCTTTGCAAGCTACTCCTTGCTTAGCCTGCTTTTAAGTTTCTCAAGCACCTGTGGAAGCGTTGTATATTCCATCTCCTCAGGGCCTAGCCTTTCAGGCATGAACGGACCATGGCGGCGCATATAATCTGCAACCCTGCAAGCGGTCTCTCTTGTCCTGTCAAACGCCGGATCGTCAAACAAGTCTGCAGGCCCTGTCAGCTTGCTATCCTTTATCTGGAAGCCGAACCCCACTACCCGTGGCGGCCCGTCGAAGCGCGTGCACTTTGCGTTCTTCTGTGCAACAGGCATGAGCGGGCCATAATGCGACCCCCGCATCCAACCCGCGACCAAGTGGGGGAACGCAAACGGTTCCAGCACCTCACCAACGGCGGGTAGACCGTGCTGGGCGCGCACTATCGCCACGGGGTCGTCCTTGCCCACATACCGCCCAGCAATAAGCGAGAGCTTTGTGATGCTAACCTTTGCTGCTATGAGGTTGTCGCTCTTCCTCCTTATGCTCTTTAGAATATACCTGCCTGTCGTCCCTATGAGCGCCAGCAGGTCGTATGTCTCCTCAGGCGTATTCAGCTCGTAAGAGTGCCCCTCAATCACGTCGAGAACTTGAAATTTGAAGCCGCCATGCATGTTCGGATCGACTACGAGGCCGGCCGAAGAGAATGGGTCGGCGAACATCCTGTAGATGGGTAAGTTGAACGCGCCAGGCTCCGTCTTGTCTGCCATGAAAACGATCACTGGCTCGCCTTTTCGCTCCTCAAACTCAATCTCGGCATAACCTGGTCCCATTCCCTTCAGGTTCCCAGAGTAAGCATCGCTCAGCAGATCTTGACCAGCGGCATAAAGCCCCAGCTCATTGGCAACAGCAGCGGCCTTGTGGAAAGTGTTCCATGCTAGCCCGTGTATCTCTGAGTTGTCTTCGCCCTTCCTGTGTGTCATTATGAGTTCGAGGTCATCGCCGCAGTTCGTAACACGGAAATCATTTATCAGACCTGATAATTTTGCCGCACTTAGGCTCTCCTCTGAAACACGGATCTGCTCGGGGTGGACTACATGATGTCCCGCCAGCGAGCCGACATCCGCCTTAATCACGCTGAGCGTAGTCTTTGTCATAATTCGCACCGTGTATATAATCCTTTTAATTGTATTTTAAAGTTGTTATATATATGTGATTATATTTATATCACAATATTGGTCTCTGTGATATGATGGGTGCATTGTAGCCATGAAATATCGATTTTTAATGTTGTTATGATGACTTAGTGCCGAACCGTCCCCCTGATTGCTTATGCGCTCAGAACATAGCTAATCACAAGCACTAACATCACATATAGCGCAATTAGAAAGTAGGATGTTTCCTTCTGGCCCAAGAAGCAAATGCCTGTCATGAGCACCCTGATGAATGGCGTTAATGCGAGCACCAGAACCCCCATCCAGATTACTGACGGGCCTGCGAATAAACCAATTATCATCAAAGCCGCACTTGCAAGCACCCCTAGGCGCAGTATCCAAGAGATGATCGCTTCGACCTCTACCATGTGAGGACCCCCGATGCTTTCATGAAGAGGATCAGCGCGAAGAAGATGAGCACGAACCCCAGCAGGCGACGGAGCGTGATTGATTTAACCTTGCCCATAATGCGGGTACCTGCATATGCGCCCAACATGATGCCGAGCACGGATGGTACCGCCAAGTTTAGGTCGACATACCCTTGGTTGAGATATACAAACGCGCTAGCGGCCGCAGTAACTCCTACCATGAAATTACTAGTAGCCGCCGCCGCTTTCATCGGTATCTTCATGGTAAGATTCATTATTGGAACCATGATCACGCCTCCGCCTATGCCGACTATCCCGGATACGCACCCGGCAATCAAGCTCAACACGAGACCAAGTTTCATTCTAATCGCGCTGTAGCATACGCGCTCACCAGTGCATTCGTCATTATACTCCCCTTTGACGGTCAGGCCTCCGGTGGGGGCCGCTGCCACGCCCTCAGACTTCACCCCTTTAATCATCGTCGCTGAAGCATAGATCAGGACTGCCCCGAGCAAAAGCTGGATCGCGGACACCGGCAGGATCACCGCTATCAGCGCACCCATGACAGCGCCGGTCACGGTGCAAGTCTCAAGGATCATGGCTAGCTTCAAGTTAGTCATCTTGTCGCGAATATAAACGCTGCCACCCATGCTCGAGCTGGCAATTACTGCCAACAGGCTGAGCGCGACCGCTTGGTGCGCGGGCAGGTCGAGGGCGAGGATGTAGAACACAATCATCAAAACGCCGCCGCCAAGGCCGAGCATGGCGCCGATGCTGCCTGCAAATATGCCGAATGCGAAGATTGCGGCGGCGATTAACAGATCCATCATCCGCACCTGTTTAATGGTGATACTAAACTAAGGATATCGTTTACCCGCCTTAAATCATTGCATGTAGGCGGCGCGGTCTAACTTTTATACCTCTTTTGAGAAGAGCATTTGCAGTGGTATGGATGTCTTCAACATCATCGCCCTTGAGATCAGACGCGGTAACCAAAGGGGTCAACCGAACCCCCCACAGGGCGCTGTTAAAGGCGCTTGGATTGACGGACGAAGAGATCAGGAGGCCATTGATCGGCGTTGCCAATTCATGGAACGAGATCATTCCCGGGCATATGCATCTCGATAAGCTTGCTGATGCGGTCAAAGCGGGTGTGAGGATAGCAGGAGGCACGCCGCTTGAGTTCAACACGATCGGGATATGCGATGGCATCGCCATGGGTCATAAGGGGATGCGTAGCCCCCTCGTCAGCAGGGAGATAATTGCCGACTCGATCGAGGTGGTGGGCAGCGCATATGCTTTTGATGGCATGGTATTCATATGCGGCTGTGACAAGATCGAGCCTGGCATGATGATGGGGGCCATCAGGCTTAACGTGCCATCCATATTCATAACGGGCGGACCGATGTTATGCGGAAACCGCAGGGGCAACAGGCTGACGCTCGACAGCACATTTGAGAGCGTTGGAGGGCATATAAACGGGAAGGTGAGCGAGGAGGAGCTGAAGGAGGCTGAAGATTATTCCTGCCCAGGAGCCGGATCGTGTGCTGGAATGTATACGGCAAACACAATGGCATGCATGATCGAGGCGATGGGCATGTCGCTGCCCGGGAGCGGCACGATACCCGCGGTTGATGCTAGACGGACTAGGCTCGCCAAGATGACGGGGATGCAGGTGATGGAGATTTTAAGGCGCGACCTCAGGCCTCTGGACATAATTACTAAGAAGTCAATCAGGAATGCAATCGCGGTGGATGTTACTATGGGCGGATCATCCAACGCCGTCCTTCATTTGATGGGGATCGCGAACGAGGCAGGAATAGGGCTCGAACTTGAGGCGTTTGATGAGGTCAGCAAGGCTACGCCGCAGACTGTAGGCATGATGCCGGGGGGGAGCGTCCCAGTTGAAGACCTGGACAGGGCCGGCGGAATACAGGCGGTACTGAAGAGGCTCGCTGAGGGAGGAATGATAAGCACTGACGCGATGACGGTCTCTTGCAAGACGGTAGGCGAGAACCTGGAAC
>MAGU01000047.1 GCA_001717025.1 Candidatus Methanomethylicus oleisabuli
TCGATGGTGCTCCATGCTGCGCCGAGGACGCCTGCTATGAGTAGCCCTCCAAGGACAGGGGACTCGACGCCCAGCTTGTTCACAGTCAGCCAAGCGATGACGCCGTCAGCGCCTAGACCAAGGTTGGCGATCTCAGACGCAACGGTCGAGCCCGGCAGAATTGCAAGGTACTTTGTTACTTCTCCAAGGAAGCAGTATGCAGGGCACGTCAGACCGAAGATTACACCGCCTAGAAGGCCCCAGAGCCAGAGCGAGCTCGGCTTCTTGACGCCGTAGAGTTTCTGTACTATTCCAGGCTGACCGGTCATGCCGAAGGACGCAAGGATAAGACCCCAACTAATCCAGAAGAACCACGACATCCCGCCAAGGGCGGCGTCCTGGTTGAGCCAAGCTGCGCCTCCGGGTGAGGCGGCGATTGTTGAAAGCATGTTGGAGTAGCTTCCGACCCATGTATAGCCTATGCCCACTGCGAGCACGGATGCGATCATCATCATAGTCACGTTCAACGCGTTGATCATTGCACCTGCAACAAAGCCGCCTAGAAGTACGTACACCATCGAAATCAAGATGCCTATCGCCGCAGCAGTAACGTATGGAAGGTTGAACAGTGCGCCGAAGAGGACGCCGATTGCCTTGAACTGGGCAGTCGCGTAGAAGACGCAACCAATTAAGACGCCTATTGCAGCGAAGATCCGGATCCACTTCCCGCCGTAGATCTCGCCTAACATGTCAGGCAGGGTTTGAAGATTATACTTCTTAGCAGATATTCTCATCCACCTGCCCATGATAAGCACGGTTAGTGGGAAGCCAATGATCATAGGGGTGCATAGCGCCCAGTGCTGCCATGCGCCCGACATATAGATCCCGCCGGGCAGTCCGAAGAAGGCCCATGCGCTGACCGCAGCGCCGGCACTCCACATGCCGAGCATCCAGACGGGGATTGTCCTCCCGCCTACCATCAGGTCGCCTGATCCTTTAATTTTTCTTCTTGACCACAAACCAATGCCAAGGATCAGTATAATCCAGACGACCATTATTGCTGCTTCAATCAGTTTACCAGTTGCTAAGTCCATGTTTGTACCCCCTAGATCTCCTCAAGCAGCTCAGGGTGCTTCTTAGACCACGAGCGCCACCAGAGCATCGAAACCAATGGAAAGATCCACCACATGAAGAATTCTTGTAGGTAGATCATAAGCCACGAACCAACCCAGTCAGCAGGGAGCCCCCAGCTGTTAATGCCGCGCAGGAAGTCAACGAGTATCAATGTAGCGTATTCATTTGCTAACAATAGTTCTAGCATGTTTCCACCATTCCTGTTAAGGCAAAAGATTGCTAGGGGGCTATTAAGATTTTGCAATAAATGACTTGAAAGCATCAGTTATTTGATTTATATATCAATATTTTTTTAATATATGTCATAAAACGATACAAAGTATAGCATCATTTAATTACCAGAAGTAAAAAAGGAGTGTCGTTAAAAATAGCAAAAAAGTTATATAAAAAGTCAGAAAAGTCAAAATATAACGAGGTGCCTTATTTTTGGCGAGTGAATTGCAGAAATATGACTTGGACAGACTAGATTACAAAATACTAGAGACCTTATTAGATGATGGAAGGATCACATACAAAGATTTAGCTAAAAAAACGGATACTGACGAGAGGTTGATATCGAGAAGAGTAGAAAAGATGGTGGAAAAGGGCATAGTGAAGTTTACGGCGGATATAGATTGGAGTAAGCTTGGATTCCATACTGCGGCATACATTGGGACGAGAACAGGCATAGGCGAGGCGCTAAGGCAAAGGCTTTTTGATGTCTTTAAAAATGAGCCGAGGATTGTAAAAGTTGATTCCACGGTAGGCGCAAATGAGTACGTCGTTCGTGTGATAGCAATGGATATTCGGGATTTCAGGTCAAACATCAGCATTCCCTTAGAGCCTGTAACCTCAGGAATAAGCACTTCAATAATTTCTGAGGTAGTAAAGAAGGAAGATTACAAAGCGCTGTTACGATTGGCACAAGATAAAAATATCCGCAAGAAAGAGCTTGAATGATGAGATGCGCCCTCGTCGCGTAATCCTTCACTATAGTTAATTACATGAAATTTTTATTGACCCGCCGCTGAGGCGGTTTAGAGGCGAGAAACGACCGACTGACAGGATCCCTTAGAAGCTACATAGTAGCATTCATAGACGAGTGCTCACGCCCCCTTACTGCCATTGAGGGGCTAGTTGCACCATGAGGCGTATGTAGTCAGAGACGTTTTGACGGGGCGATAATGGAACACAAGAAGTATAATCGCGCTATAAGGGACCATGACGCGCAATTCTACTACGCCAGTGGGTTGTGTGCCTTCGGCTAGCATCGTCACAATGACGATCTACCACATTATAGAAGGGATGACAAGCAAACTACGCAGAGGAAGAGGGCTGCTCCATCATGCTCTGAAGACTTATGGCGCGAGGTACAACGACTTGAGGGCATATGCTGAGCAGTATAAAAACAGGAGATTAAAGGCATGTAGGCCATTTCACTCTAGCGGAGGCTTACTTTACAGGAATATTGGCGGCTACAGCATTACGCAATATAGGACGCAAAAATGCTATAAAACGTCAAGTTTTTTTAACATGCATTACTAAAAAGAAAAAAAAGGGAGTTTGTTTTACTGCGGCTTCGGGACGTCCTTGTGGATGTCGTAGTAGAGTGGGCCGCGCTCCTTCTTGGTCGCGAGTGAGACGACGACTATAGTAATGAAGCCAAGAATCATTCCCCAAGCGCCCGCATCGAGATAGAAGGTCTTCATGAAGCCTCCTGTGCCCAGACCGAATGGAGTAGAAGATGGAGGAAGACGCCATACCAAGGTCATGACAGCCGCAACGACTAACCCAACGAAGACGCCTGCTGTGCCTCCGGCCTTTGTGACTCCCTTCCATGTCGTTGCCAACAGCAGTGCTGGAGCTAGCGTCGCCGCAAACTGAGCCCAGCCGATAGCAGCGAGCCATGTGATCAGGTCTGCAGGGAACATCGTCTCAATGACTATCACGGCGCCCACGATAAGCATCGATATCCTGAGGTTTCTGAGTAGCTGCTTGTCGGTCCAGTTCGGCCTGAAGCACTTGTTGACTATGTCCCTTGCGATTGCTGCGCCGCCCATCATGAGGAAGCCATCGATGGTGCTCCATGCTGCGCCGAGGACGCCTGCTATGAGTAGCCCTCCAAGGACAGGGGACTCGACGCCCAGCTTGTTCACAGTCAGCCAAGCGATGACGCCGTCAGCGCCTAGACCAAGGTTTATGATCTCAGACGCAACGGTCGAGCCCGGCAGAACTGCAAGGTACTTTGTTACTTCGCCTAGGTAGCAGTATGCAGGGCACGTCAGACCGAAGACTACACCGCCTAGAAGGCCCCAGAGCCAGAGCGAGTTCGGCTTCTTGACGCCGTAGAGTTTCTGTACGATCGCCGCCTGTCCCACGAGTCCAAAGGACGACAGTAAGACGCACCAGCTAATCCAGAAGCCCCACGCGCCACCGGCTGCAGCGCCCGTTAATGCATAATCCTGGTTGAGCCAAGCTGCGCCATTCATCAACCCCATTGGAGCAGCGCCGCCACCCGGGTAAACGTAGTTTGCAATTGTAGACATCATATTAGAGTATCCGCCAGTCCACGAGTAGCCTATGCCCACTGCGAGCAACGAGGCAACAATCATCATCGACACGTTAAGGGTGTTTATGATTGCGCCGGCAACGAAGCCGCCTAGGAGTATATAGACCGCCGAGATGGCGATACCAAGGGCAGCTGCCGCAACGTATGGAAGGTTGAACAGTGCGCCGAAGAGGACGCCGATTGCCTTGAACTGGGCAGTCGAGTAGAAGACGCAAGCAATTAAGATGCCTATTGCAGCGAAGACCCGGATCCACTTCCCGCCGTAGACCTCACCCAGAAAGTCGGGCATGGTCATCAGGTTATATTTCTTAGCAGAAACTCGCATCCATCTGCCAAGGAACAATATCGTTATCGGGAAGCCGATGATCATAGGGGTGCATATCGCCCAGTGCTGCCATGCGCCTGAGGCATAGATCCCGCCGGGCAGTCCGAAGAAGGCCCATGCGCTGACCGATGCGCCGGCACTCCACATGCCGAGCATCCAGACGGGGATTGTCCTCCCGCCTACCATAAATTCGCCGGAACCTTTGACTTTAGATCGGGACCATACACCGATGCCAAGGATCAGTATAATCCAGACGACCATTATTGCTGCTTCAATCAGTTTACCAGTTGCTAAGTCCATGTTTGTACCCCCTAGATCTCCTCAGCAAGCTCAGGGTGCTTCTTAACGTTTGAGCGCCACCAGAGCATCGAAACCAATGGAAAGATCCACCAGAAGATGAACTCTTCGAGATAGAGCACGCACCATGTGCCCCAAGACCACGTGCTGGGGAGCCCCCAGCTGTAGATGCCGCGCAGGAAGTCAACGAGTATCAATGTAGCGTATTCATTTGCTAACAATAGTTCTAACAAAGCATTCCCACCATTATATTCTAAATTCAATTTACTCCATTGGGGATTAATATAGCTTACGAATAAAAAACGAAAAATTTATAAATAATCATAGAGGGGTCAGTTAAAATTTTTTACAACTTGGAATGGATCAATAAAAATAGCGCGATTTTATAAATGATTCATTTTTTTTATTAAGTTATCGCCATTTCAAATATAATCATTTAATATAAAATCCTTATTTTTTTGCGATGACAATCAGGAATATTAGGAGGCGATAGAGAATTGAAAATGATAACGAATGACAAAAGAAGAGACATCCGAGGAGCTCGTTTGGCCGGCAAAATACATCTTCCTTACAGCGGCGGGACTTATCCTCATGATAAGCTTAGGGGGGGCGATAGGGTTCGCCGGATACTCCCAGGATTTTATGAACCATCTATACGAGTATGAGAAATATGAGATGGGAAGAACGGGCCCGATACAGTACATAACCTTACCAAACGGAGAGATGGTGATGTATGTCAACATAGCAATAGACGGCCAGATGGAAATTAACGAGACGCATGGGGTAGTCTATTGGTTCCAAAAGATACAATTGAAACCCGGTGCAACACTAATAGATGCCGTAAATAACTTGAGTAACGCAGAATACGTTGAACTGAGGGAGTACGAGTTGACGAACCCGGCAAACTGGGTCTCAATAAATGACACTAATGTAGCAAATTATCAATTTGATGTCGTGATTGGAGAAACAATGGGTGTTGATTACATCAAATCCATTAACGGCATAGAAGATAACCCAGGATATGGAGGATCATGGCTGGCGTATGGTTTGAATGGGGGCGAATTCGAGTTCATTTACACGGCTATGAGCAAGTATCAACTCACCCACGGCGACAATATAATAATGGTATACGGCGTGGCAACAACACTTCCGGCCGATTGCTGCAGCGGCGGCGGGTTCCAGTACGAAGGGTACTCAGGACCTAGCTAAACATCAGGTAGCTGAACTAAACTAAAAATTGGAGAAGATGATCATTCAGATGCATCGCAGTTGCATTTGAATGACTTCATCATTGCCTTCGCCTTTTCTTCGAACTCATCCTTCCCCTCATGGAATTCGTAGAATATGAGGAAGTATCGGCTCGACTCAAGGCATTGTACGACGAGGCCCACAATGGTTGTGCTGAGCGCCTTGGTCAATAGCTTCTTTGTTGTGTAAGATATCTTGTGGAAGTGGTACGGATGGGCTCCGGCATTATCCCAAGTGTATTCTTCCGAATCGACTGAGACGAGGTCCTTGTCGTTCTTTATCGCGTTTATCTTCTCGTTGAAGAAGTCAGAGGGCAGCGCGTAGTTTGCCTTGAACTCATCTAAGTCGTCCCACAAGATCTTCAATGTGTGCTTGAAGTGGTCGGATACATCTATCGACCCTCGGTAGTATAGCGAGTCCTTTGTTATGAATATGTAGTACTCCTTCGGAACGTCGATTTCGAATCCGTAAATAGACAGAATCATAAAAACACCAACAAAAAAAAAGGAAGGCTTAGCGCCTTACGATAAGGACGTCGCAGTGCGCGTGCTTTGTTATATAATCTGCGGTACTCCCTAGCAGCGTGCGTTTCAGGCCGGTTAGCCCTCTAGAGCCAATCACAGTCAGTGCGCAGCCCTGTTTCTCCGCTTCTGAAACGAATCCGGCGCCGGCGCTGTTCCATGCAGGTATTATCTTGCTCTCGACGACCTTCACGCCGACCTTCTTTGCCTTTTCCTCATATGACTTGAGCATTGGTTCGATCTTGTCAGAGATCTCCTTTGGCACCGTTGGAGGGTATGGCGGGATGTCGCCGAGGACGCCGATTGCTGGAGGCGAATAGACAGTCACGATTAGCAGGCGCGAATCTAGCGCTTTTGCTAATTCGACAGACGTTTCGAATGCGTATTCGGCACACTTGGAGCCGTCTACGCCCACCATTATTGTCCGGTACATAGTTGTTCCCTGTTTATTAGTCGCAACGTGAGCTTTTAAAATTATGGCTTTACGCTAGTGGTGAAAGCGCCCGAAGCTCTGAGCGCCCGCCACCCCGCCTCATCTGAGGCGCATCTGGACTCTTGGTCAGGCGAAGCGATGATGATGCCGCAGCATTAACGATTTTATATGCCCTACCACAGTAGTTTCGATTAGAGGCGAATGGGGGTTCGTGCGATGAGGCTTGAAGTGGTGAAGGTCGAGATCTCAGATGGTGCTAATGTAATCATAGGGCAAGCGCATTTCGTAAAGACGGTTGAGGACGTCTACGAGGTGGTCGCCACTACCTGCCCCGGCAGCAAGTTTGGAATCGCCTTCGCGGAGGCCTCAGGCGAATGCCTGATCAGGCACGACGGCAATGACGAAGGGCTTGAGAGCTGCGCAATCGAGGCGTGCAAGGAAATCGGGGCTGGGCACTCGTTCATAATATACTTGAAGGGTGGTTACCCGATCAGTTTGCTGAACGCGCTCAAGGACGTTCAGGAGGTCTGCAACATCTTCTGCGCCACTGCCAATCAGCTAGAGGCGGTCGTGGTCGAGTCGGAAACCGGAAGGGGCATCCTCGGGGTGATCGACGGCTGTAGCCCGAAGGGGGTCGAGGGGGAGGCGGACAAGGCTAAGAGGGCGGCATTCCTGCGAAAGATCGGGTACAAACGTTGATGGATCGACCAATAATAAATTCATTGAAGCCAAGTCGTCTAACGTTTATCATCGTAAAGCGCATGATGCTGAAAAATGCCTTGCATAACGTTTATTTATCCACTCATACAAGTATTGATTAGTATTTTTGAATTTGTGGAAGCCAAATATTGATTTGCTGATTGTTCCATGGAGGTTTTGGAATTGAAAGGCAGGCAACCATGCGTAGCAACGTGTTCTTTTTTCAGATGCGACAAAAGGGCGCTCTACATAAGATACAACAATCCGCAGAACAGGGGCAGCTACGGGCAACAAAGGAGTCAAGTTGAACAGAAGACAGTAGCCGACGGTGCGGCTTACTGCAACTGGGCAGGAGATGTATGCGTCACCTCCAATTGCAGCTTCGCGTTCTGCGCAAAGAGGGTGCTTCTTCCAGACGGGAGCTGCGGATATGATAGCAGGGAGAACGTGAGGCAGACGAAGAGCATCGAGGAGGAGGCGCAGTTTGAGGCGCCACCTATCGACCTTGGAAGGCACAAGGTCCTCAAGAAAGTTGGCAAAGAGTTCATCGAGTAGTTGTTGCCTCAAGTCAAGTCGGTATCCCCAAAAAGGAGGCGTGATGCGGCGCTGCCACCCCATTTTTTATCAAGCAAATCGGCATACAGAGCACGTCGGGGACCTCTTAAGGGCAACAGACTCGAATTGCATCCGTTCCCCATCGTAGATGACGAGGCGCCCAATCGCGAGGGACCCAATGCCCGTGAGGTACTTCAATGCCTCGGTGGCTTCCAAGCACCCCATAACACCAGCGGTCGCCCCCAGAACAGGGAACTTGCTTGAGGCGGGCGAGTCGTGCGGATATATGCACCTGAGGCAGGGCCCTTTGCCAGGCACGATTGAGGTCATGTAGCCTTCCATGCCATAGACGGCGGTGTAGATGAAGGGCATGCCCCGCCTTACGCACTCGCCGTTTACTATCATCCGTGCCCCCAGGCTGTCGAGGCAGTCTAGGACGATGTGCACGTCCTTGAAGAGGTCCTTCGCGGCGTCTAGCGTTATGGCTTCATTGACGGCGTCTACCTTTACCTCCGGGTTCAGCTGAGTGAGCTTCATGGCGGCAGATTCGACCTTCGGTCTCCCAAGGTCGGTTCCCCAGTGGGCGATCTGCCGGTTCAGGTTAGAGAGGTTGACGATATCGTGATCGATGACCCGCATGAAGCCGACCCCTGCGGCTGCCAGATAGAGGGCGACTGGGCTCCCCAAACCCCCGACGCCAGCAATTGCCACCCGGGCAGCCTTCACTTTTCGCTGCGCCTCCTCCCCCCAGCCCCTGAGCAGCATCTGCCGGTCGTACCTGATCCGCTCCTGCTCAGTAAGTTCAACCACGATTGAGCCCCAATTAATCAATGGCTGCACTTCGCTTAAAAAGGGCGTGCATACATGCGAAGGAATAAATAGCATTGAGGTGAAAAATTGAAGGCGTGCTAGGGTGGCTGAGCGGTTTAGGCGACGGGCTGCAGACCCGTTACACTGGGGTTCGAATCCCTACCCTAGCTCCATGGTGATTCTATGGCACTCTTGCCGGCTTCGAAGGAAGTTCTTGAGGAAATGCTAAGGATCCAGCAGGTACTAAGGAAGACGTCGCCCGATCACAGGCTGTCGGATGAGGAGAGGAAGGCGATAGAGGGGAGCATAGAGAGGGCAGAGAGGGCGCTTCTGCTGATGCGGAAGGATGTGATGGGTGTATGAAAATCCCCAACGAGAGGCTTAAGAAGTACGAAGGAATGAGGAGGGACCTCTCAGAAGAGGAGTACATCAACCTCCAACCCATACAGCGCGGCGGAGTCCTCACGGAGGAGGCGAGGAGGGCAATGCTGGAATTTGGCGACGGCTACTCGGTATGCGACTGGTGCCCGCCCAAGACGGCGAGGCTTGACATGATCGAAGATCCGCCGATATGCCAGTTCTATGGCGACCTTGCGGAATTTCTTGGAATGGATCTTGCGAGGGTTGTGACCCGCTGCAGGGAGGCGAAGTTCATCGCGTTCAAGATGCTCGGAAGGGCTGGCGACTATGTAGTCCTTGACAGCACGGCTCATTACTCCTCTTATATAGCGGCAGAGCTCGCAGACCTAAGGGTGAAGGAGGTTCCTAACAGCGGGGCGCCGGAGTACAGGATCGACCCGGAGCTCTACGCCGTCAAGATAGAGGAGGTGAAGAGGGATACGGGGAAGCTCCCAGCAGCGCTTCTGCTGACCCACGTGGACTACCTCTACGGGAACCTGAACGATGCAAAGGCGGTGGGCAAGGTTGCAGAAGAGTATAAAGTGCCGTTCATATTGAACTGCGCCTACTCGGCGGGCATAATGCCGGTGGATGGCAGGGAGGTCGGCGCGGACGTCATCACCTCAAGCGGGCATAAGAGCTGGGCTGCGAGCGCGCCGACAGGAATACTCGCGCTTAGGGGTTCATTGGGCGAGAAGGTCTTGGCCAAGCCACAGATAGAGGGGGACCTGACCAAAAGGAAGTTTCTCTCGAAGGAGCTGGGCCTCCTAGGCTGCACCGTAGCAGGAGCGCCGCTCGTGACCTTGATGGCATCCTTCCCGGAGGTTGTAAGGAGGGTTGAGAGGTGGGGGGAGGAGCTGGAGAAGATCAGGTTCCTAGTGAAGGAGATGGAGCGCATAGACGGCGTCAGGCAACTAGGCATGAGGCCCAAGATGCATACCCTGACTCACATGGAGACGGAGCCATTCTTCAAGGTCTCGGAGAGCCATAAGAGAAAAGGATACTTCTTATACGACGAGCTTAGAGCCAGGAAGGTCGTGGGGATCCAGCCGGGATTGACGAAGCACTTCAAGCTGAACACGTACGGGCTGACGTGGGACCAGGTCAAGTACGCCAAGGATGCATTCCTTGACATAGCGTCGAAGTATAACATGAAGGTAGGCTGACGGCGCCACGACGCTCAGTAGATCCCAAGACGCTTGAGCAGCAGCAGCGGATTCTGATAGAGCACCCGTTCAGCGTCGGCCTTCGAGAGGCCCGAGCCCCTTGCGACAGCGAATGCGTCTTCTGGCGACATGTGGTCACCGACGGTATGGGCGTCCGAGTCCACGATGAGCGCAGCCCCCTCTCTCTTAGCCATCGCGGCTACTAAGCCGTTCCCGAGGCAATGCCCGCCTCTGAAAGAGAGCTCCAGGAAGATGCCGTTCTGCCTTGCTGCTTCGACGCTCTCCTCCGAGATTAGTCCTGGGTGCGCTAGGATGTCCACATCCGGGCAGGAGCACGCCGCGGCGTCCGTTCCGTATGCAACCGGCTCGACGGGGGTCTCGCCGTGCACGACCACGATCTTAGCCCCCAGCCTCTTAGCGAGGCTGGCGAGGTCTGCTATTCGCCCCGGCGGTATGTGGGTAAGCTCGACGCCCGGTATCAGTGAGAACCCATCATAGTATTTTGAGGCTTGGGACGATGCCTTGGAGAGGACCGAGATGACCTGCTCCAAGTTCGAGCCGTCGGCGTGGTCGGTTATCGCTATCGCCCTGTGCCCCAGCACCTGGGTCCTTCGGACTATCTCCGCCGGCAGGAGGTCGCCGTCGCTGAATAAGGAGTGCATGTGAAAGTCGCAGATCTTGCGCTGCATGATAGAAGTAAAAAACAAATATCATTAATATAAGTATCCTTTAAGCTTCCTTGATAGAAGGAGAGGTAATAGGAGCAGAAGTAGGAGTAGGTTCAATGCAGAATTCAGAGAGCGTCGTTACCCCGTGGGAGGTCAGAGGCGAGATAGATTATGACGATCTGATAAGGCAGTTTGGTGTCGAGCCTCTGACTGAGGACCTGATAGCAAAGCTGGAGAGGCACGCCGGATTCCGCCACATACTCCTGCGGAGGGGCATGTTCTTTGCGCACCGCGAGTTCGGGGAGTGGATGAATTCGTACGAGAGCGGTGTCAAGGCGGCGCTGTACACCGGGAGGGGGCCGTCTGGGAACACGCACCTAGGCCACCTCATACCATGGATCTTCACGAAGTATCTCCAAGATGCATTTGATTCTGACCTGTACTTCCAGCTCACAGACGATGAGAAGTATTTATTCAACCAGGAACTGACGACAGAGGAGGTTGCCAATTACACAAGGGAGAACATACTGGACATAATAGCGGTCGGCTTCAAGCCTAAGAAGACGAAGATCTTCACGAACCTCAGGAACGGCAGACCGCTCTACAACATAGCGGTCAAAGTGGCTAAGCACGTAACCTTCTCGACCGCCAAGGCAACCTTTGGGTTCAGCGATAGTTCGAATATAGGCATGATCTTCTTCCCTGCGATGCAGGCTGCGCCATGCTTCCTGCCGCAGTATCTTGATGGGGAGGATGCGCATGTACTTATACCGTGCGCCATTGACCAAGATCCCTACTGGAGGATCGCCCGAGATGTTGCCCCGAAGCTTGGCTACCGGAAGGTTACGGGTATATTCAGCAAGTTCATCCCCGGCTTGGGAGCCGGAGGGAAGATGAGCGCCAGCATGCCGGAGACGGCGATCTTCCTCTCCGACACGGCAGAGCAGGCTGTCAAGAAGGTAAAGAACGCGTTCACTGGCGGGCAGCCGACCATAAGGGAGCAGAAGGAGAAGGGAGGCAACCCGGACGCATGCGTTGTTTATGCATATCTCTCAAGCCTCTTCGATGAGGACGACGCAAGCGTGGCGGAGACATACCGCACCTGCAAGTGCGGGGAGATGATGTGCGGCGACTGCAAGAACCGCCTCGCTGAGAAGGTGGCGGAGTTCCTCGAGGCGCACCATGAGAGGAGGGAGAGGGCGAAGGACATCGTTGAGGACTTCATGCTAAAGGAGTAGATCGAATGAAGAGGTCGCGAATGCTCGCCGCCGTTGCGGCAGTGACGGTCGTGGCCGTTGCATCAATCGCGCTGTGGTCAATACTCTCTGTTCCAAAGGAGGGGTTCCCGGGCAGCCAGATGATCTTGGACCACCCCGCCCTTACTGCTGCTTGCCAGAACGGTAAGCCGACCGTGATCCTATTTTCTACGATAACCTGCCCCACGTGCGTCGTGCAGGAGCGGGCGCTGGATGAGGCGCTGCGCGACTACGACGGCGGCGTGAACTACGTGCACCTAATGTATGCGAATGGCACGGAGCAGGTCTTTTTAGACTGGACGGTCCTCAAGGTGCCTACTCTGGTATTGGTTGGAAGGGACGGGACGGTCCGATACAGGTCAGACGGGCAGCTTGTCTCATCCGACGCGGTGAGGCAGATGTTGGAGAGTGTAAAGTGATGGATCCATTCCAACTGGCATTCGCGTTCTCGCTCGGGCTGGCGAGCGTGATGACGCCGTGCGTCCTCCCCATCATTCCGGGATATCTGGCATATCTCTTTGGCAGCGAGCGGTTCGAGATGTTCAAGGGGGGGTTTGCGATCTTCGCCGGCATATTGACAGGTGGGCTCGCGCTTGGGGCAGTTATGGGGATGCTGGGAGGGGTTGCAAGCACAAGATGGTTTTATCTGGCGGCGGCAGCGCTACTAGTTGCGATAATGGTCATGAAGAGGGCAAACCTCATCAGGCAGGCGGGGTTCGCAGGCATACTCGGCAGAAAGAGGGGCGCCGCAACAGGGTTCCTCTTCGGTGCCCTCATAATATTCATCGCGAGCCCTTGCATCCTGCCGCTTCTGTCGATCGTGGCGATAGTCTCTCTGACGCTGGAGGACATGCTTTCAAGGATAGCCATGCTCATCGCCTATTCTGCTGGGCTCGGCATACCGTTCATCGCAATAGGGGCGTTCTCGAACCTCAGCGTAAGGCTGAAGAGGCTCACAGCAACCGGGACTGCTGAGAAGGTTGAGACGCTGATAATGGTGATTACGCTTGCGTGGCTGATGGCGACCTTCGCGCTATCATGATCATGATCATGATTATGATTATAGCCACAGCCATAATATTAGTCTAAGGCGACCCTACCAAGGTCTTGCTGTGGGCCACGCCTGGAATCTGGCGCACCTGAGTCACTATTCCGTCCAATATCGTGAGGTCAGGCACCTCTAGCTCTACGAAGATGTCGAATTCACCGTATACCGCACGGCACTCGGAAACTGCCTTAATCATCCTGATCTCGTTTATTATCTCTCGCTCGCGCCCAGGGTCGGTAATGAGGAGCATGTAGGCAATGACGCGGGGCATAAGGGGTCTCGGACCGACTATCTCCTTCGCGGTATATAAAATTCATCATGCTACAATTGGTTATAAGGCAACCGAATATGCGAACCCAAGGGAATATAGGCGCTTGTAGAGCAAGGTATCTCAGGGGTTTGGATGAGGGTAGTTCTCGGGCTGACGGGTGCTAGCGGGGCAATATACGGTTACAGGATGCTCGAGGAGCTCAGGAAGAGCGGGGTTCAGGTCGTGGCGATAGCGTCCGAGATGGCGCTTAGGATACTGGAGGATGAGACCGGCCACACGCGCCAAGATGTCTCCGCACTCTGCAAGCTCTTCTCGAACGACGACCTAGCTGCCCCGATGTCAAGCGGGAGCAACCTCTTCGACGCCATGGTGATTGCGCCGTGCAGCATGAAGACGCTTGGGTCCATAGCTAGCGGAGTCTCCTCAAGCCTCATCGCGCGGGTGGCGGATGTGGCTCTGAAGGAGAGGAGGCGGCTGATACTCGTAACGAGGGAGACGCCCCTCAGTGCGATACAAATAAGGAACATGCTGACGGTAACCGAGGCGGGCGCGATCGTGCTTCCGGCATGCCCCGGCTTCTACCATCGCCCAAAGGACGTTGAGTCGCTCGTCGACCATGTCGTCGGGAAGACCCTAGACCAGCTCGGGATAGAGAACAGCCTCTTCGAGCGATGGCGCGGCCACGATGCCTGGGAATGAGTGCGATCGGGTCAGCCCTCTCGCTGGCTGGTGCGTAGGGACTGCAGAAGCATATCGATGCACCTGCGTGAATTTGCAATCAATGCCTCGATCTCTTCAGGCGCTGCTTTATCGATGTGGATGCCGCAGACCACCACACACCTCGATCCGGATGCCTCGCTTATCCTCCTCGCTGACTCGGATGAGACGGCGTAGTCCATGTGACCGGGGAACGAGAAGGAGATGGGGTGACCGCCGGGACCGGCCACGGAGATCCCCCCTATGTGCGGACGCTCGCCCCCGCCTATGTAGACCAACAGCTCGTCCCCTGCAAGTGTAGCTTCGGCCCATACCCTCAAACGCCCGCAGCCGGTCTCGAAGCGGGCAGGCTTGGCATCGCCGCATTGATCCATGCTGTTCACTTGCTTGCTTACTTATTTGATCCAATCCTTGCTCTTTATCTTCTCCGGCAGGTATACGTCCGATAGGAACCTGAAGCCCTTTGAGGACTTTGACTCGATCTCCGCCTTTACACGCTTGTCCAAGAAGATCTTGATCTCCTGCCGCCAACGCTTGGAGTCGTAGAACCACGGATATCTAGGCTTTCCGGAGGCCGGGTCCTTCAGAAGCAGCTCCTTTGCACGCTTAACGTCGCAGTCGTTCGCCTTGATTAGGTGGTCCTTCGGTATCTCGTACTTCTCTAGATCGGTCATCGAGAGGCCGAGGAACTTTGCCGATGGACACGCCAGCCGGTAAGACTCGTAAGAGAGGCTGATGCTTCCAGCCCTGTATGTGGAGTAGATGTACCATCCGTATGGATCCGCGTCGGTCAGGACGTAGACCGGTAGGCCCCAGTCTTCGTTGAGGCGCCTTACCATGCGCCTGGTGGCGCGGTCTGCCTGCCCCTTACCTGTGATCAGTATGCACTTGTTCTTCCTCCAGAACTCGTAGTCGTTGAGCCGCTGGAAGATGGCATCCTTCTCCACAACCAGGACGTATTCGGCATCGATCTCGAGTATGCGTATCTGGTCGCAGAGCGACGGGATGTTGAAGGCGCCTATCCCGAACTTGGAGCAGTCGATCCGGTTTCCCTTCGACTCGAGGACCGCCTCGCCCACCATGGCTCCCCTTGACTCGGCGACGATCCCCATCTGCTCCCTAAGGAGCCCGGTAAGGACCTCAATGTCCTGGAAGATGTTGTTGGACTCATCCTGGCTGTTGAAGGTCTCGATGTCGGTTCCTTCGATGGTATGCAGCGTGTAGTAGTAAAGGTCCCTGATGGTTGGGTGGTCGTCATGCTTCAGTGCCTCGTATATGGCCCTTGCGAGGAGGGCGGTCTGCATGAAAGACCGGACGCCGCTCATCTCGTTGAACCGCCTCTCGCTGGTCCTCTGACCGAGCGTCAGTATCTCTCGCTCAGGGTCGAAGACGGTGTTGGACGCCGTACGGACCGGGATGCTTACCATAGGCGCCTTTGATTCGGCGATGTCGTTCGAGAGCTGAACGAAGAGCTGCCGGAGGGTGTTGGCAGCGTCGTCGAATGTCTCTAGCCCGCGCATCTTCCCTGCAGCCTTTGGTAGCTTCTTCATCAGGGCGACCTCCAGAATTGCTCTAGAGTCATCTGCCGCTTCTTCGTCGATACTGGCGTGGGCTTCTGCTGCACCGCCACCACCTTGGGTGCGGTGGCTATCACAGGTTGCGGCTGGACCGGCGGCAAGTCGGCGGGCTTGGGCGCGTCCTGCTTGACCTTTTCGCGCCGCTCCTCCTTCGGAGCTTCCTTCGACGGCTTCTTCGATGGCTTCCTGTGCTTGGCGGACTCCAATAGCTTCTCGAAGAGGAGCTGCTCGCTCTTCCCGGAGAGCATGGAGAGGTCTCTAGCAACCTCCCTTGCGTATATCTGGAAGATGCTCTGCCGGTGCATCTCGTGCTCCTGCCTCTGCCGGTGGGATATGAATGCATACACCATGCGCCCCAGGGTCTGCAGCGCCAGCTTGAGCTGCTCACGGATCTCTTCATGGTAAGCCACCGCGAACTTGCCGGCGACTATGTAAGGGACCTTCGTTGACACCAGGGAGACGACAATTATCATGGGCGCCATAGGCAAGTTCCCCTCGTCCTGAGGTATCTTGTAGTTCTTCCAGTTGATCTCCTTCACGACCTTATACAGCAGGCAGTCCTTTGAGTCGTATATCAACGGGCACTTGTTGCCGAGCCGTATGACCCGCGCCTTAAAGACACCCTCCTTAACCTTGTCGCAGTCCAGCACAACGGACGACCCACCGTAGACGACGCCCACCTCGACCTGGAATGGCATCCCCCTGTAGGACCAAGGCTCCCTCGAGACGACGCCGATGAACTCAGAGTCGGGGTACATGCGCTTGAGGGACTGCCTGAGCGCCTCCTCGCCGATGGGGCTAAGGACGTCAAGTGGAGGCCTCATCAGGTCGCTCCCGCGGGCGGCCTTAAGCAGTGCCTCGACGTCTATCGACTGCGGCGGCGATTCTGGATCCTGCCGTGTAGCTTTCAGGATCTGCGCCGCCTTGTCGTCGGATATCCTCACGAAGTGCCTGACTAGGAACTGCTTGGCGTTGCCGCAACATAGGTCGTTGGAGCGCATCTCCAGCAGCGCACCAGGCTCCATCGAGAGCAGGTGCGGCTTGATCTCCTTTGCCTGCGGCGGGAGCACCTCGTTCGCCCGCTTAAAGTGAAGCGTGCGCGGTTCCTGCCCCGGCTGTTCGACGACCATGAACTTCAGATCGGCATGCGGGTTTGCCAGCGAGAGCTCCTTGATGAAGGACTCCACCTTGCCGGTGTAGTCACCGGCGACCATCAGCTCGACACGGGTCCCGTGCGTGCGCGGGAATTCGGTCTCCTCCGATGAGACGACCACGGGGCTGTTGCTCTCGGTGTCTATCTTTAGGCGCATCCTGTAGGCGACCTCGTCGGACTCGGTCTTGGTCGTTATAGTGGCAGGCTCTAGGGACGTCAGCTGCGCATAGATTATGGCAGCATGCACCCCAAGACCCTGCTGCCCCCTCGACTGTTTGAGCGCAAAGAACTTCGATCCGTATAGAACCTTCCCAAATGCCTTAGCCACCTTGCTCTTGATGACGCCACACCCGTTGTCGTCGACAGAGACATGGAATATGGGGAAGCGGCGGATCCCGCCCTCCTTGGTCTTGTTGGTTATGACCTCGTACTGCTTCTCCGTCGCTGTCAGCATTACCTCGATCTCGGGAAGTATCCCCATGGCCTCGCATGCGTCGAGGGAGTTGTCCATCAGCTCCTTTATCGTCTGGACGAGCGCGTGCTCAGGGTCCCCGAACCCTAGCTGGCCTAGGTTCTCCCTGTAGTACTGGGCAGGGTTGACTGCGCGCATCTTGCGCGCCTCGCTCTCGGCCGTGGTGAGGAGCGCCTTTACCGCAGGCTTGGGAGTGGCCATCCTCCTCGATCGCTTGGCAGACCTACGCGGTGAGCCGGCGGCGTCGCCCACCCGGACCTCCTTCGCTTCGATGGTAGTGTCTGCCATGACAATCTTCACCCAAAATGGTTATCCTGCAGTAGCATAGCCGCTTCAATTAGAATAGGAAATAGTATTTATCGTTTCGCGGTTACGAGAGGCCTTTTTGACCGGACTGGACTAGACGGACGGCATAGGAGGGCGGGGCATGGGAGCGCCCTTGCGGGCGCGGCCCGGCTGCGCATCAAAAGCCAGGCAGTTCCTCGAGTAGCATCCCCTCTATCATGAATGTGCTCCTCTGCAATGCGATCATCTGGGCATTCTTAAGTTTCTGCTCGGTCTCGGCAAAGATCTCGAGTATCGGGTCTCCCTTCTTAACAGCATATCCTATCTTAGCGTGCAACATGACGCCGGCGCCCTTGCAAATTGGCGCACCGGCTGCCTTCGCGATTGCGTTTATAGCGCTGTTGCTTATGCTGCTCACATAACCGTCGATCGGCGACGGAACGACGTAGCGCATCTTGCCAACGTGTATGTCGTCGGGCTTCACGTCTGGGTTGCCCCCTTGCTTCTCGATGATCTCCTGCATCTTCTTGAAAGCCTTTCCGGAGCGCAGAAGTTCCTTGGCGAATGCCTGACCCTGCCCCTTTGGAGTGACGCCGTTCATCTCCAACAGCATGCCTGCAAGTGATGTCGACTTCTCTATGAGGCTGTTTGGGCCTCCCCCCATTAGCGCCTGCAGCGCCTCCCTTGCCTCCAGCGCCGGGCCTACGGTGTGCCCAACTGGCTGGTTGCCGTAGGTTATCCCGCAGCTCACCTTGATCCCCAACCTCCGCCCAAGCTCGATGAAGTCGTTGCCTAGTGCCCGCGCGGTGTCAAAGTCCTCGACCTTCGCCCCCTTTCCGGTCGGTATGTCGAGAACCATCGTGCTGATCCCGACCGAGAGCTTCTTTGCCATTATCGACGCCAGCATCTGCGCCTTGGGGTCTATCGACAGCGGGTGCTCTACGCGTATGAAGATGTCGTCCGCCGGCGCCAAGTTCAGGCTGCCGCCCCACACGATGTAACCGCCCACCTCAATAAGCATCCTCCTGAGCTCGTCCAGCGAGAATGTCACCGGAGCCAGAACCTCCATGGTATCGGCGGTCCCCGATGGGCTCGTTATAGCGCGACTGCTCGTCTTCGGTATCTTGAGCCCGGCAGCCGCGACTATGGGAACGATTAGCAGCGTGACCTTGTTGCCCGGGACCCCCCCTATCGAGTGCTTGTCGACCACGGTCTCCCCGAAGTCTATGGTCCTCCCCGTCTCCACGATGGCACGGGTGAGGTACTCCACCTCGTCCATGTTCATGCCAACGTAGTGCTCTGCCATGAGGAACGCGGCGATCTCTAGCTCACCGAGGGAGTGATTAACGGTATCCTTTACGATGCGGTGCAGCTCCTCCTTTGTAAGAGTGCCACCATGCATCTTCTTCCTTATGAAGGCAACCGATGGCGGCGGGGTTGTCACGCTAAGCTCAATGGTATCGCCGTCCGAGACCGGAAAGAAAGGGAGTAGGTCCTCGTAGATGCCGATCTCGCCACTCTTGACCATGCTGTCCGAAACGTCCACTATGGCTATAATCTGCTGGAGGTCCTTCTTGAGCGAGACGCGGTCGTGTATGTGGAGCATTAGTTCATCGGCGTCGGTCTCGTTCAGTATGATGCTCTTCTCGCCAGTCTTTATCTTGATGAGCTTCGCATTGAAGTTGGTCATTATGAAATCACACTGCCATAATTAATTGGCTACGGAGATATTAAATTTGACCCGGGCAGCCTTCGCGTGGTGCAGAAAAAGAGTGGAGGCTAATCCTCGCTGAGCCTCCTCTCCCCCCAGTGCTGGATCGCGATCGCCAGCTCGCTGTGGTCCTTGCTGTACTCGCTCAAGGCTATGCCATTCATGCAAGCGTCAATGGCCTGGCGCATGGCAGTGGCGCCCGCCCTTGTGCCGAGAGGGTGCCCGTGTATCCCACCTCCGGCGTTTATGACGAAGTCCTTCCCGAATACGCTGAAGTTGGCGGGTACGAAGCCGGGATGTATCCCTCCCGATGCGACGGGGAAGGTCGGCTTCTTGCCGAACCAACTGCCCCTGAGGAAATCGATGATCTCCTGCAGCTCCATCATCTTGGCCTCATCGCCCCCCATCTTGCCCGCTCCAGAGCCTGTGTGCAGCTGGTCACCGCCGAGCATCCTTGCGATCTTTGCCAATGGCAGCATTGCAATGCCGTGCCGCGGGTTGCGTGTGAATGCGGCATGCATCGCCCGGTGCATATGGATGGGCACCTTGAAGTCGTTCTCCTTCAAGAACCACTCCACGGTAGGGAAGCCCAGTATGACGATGTCGAGCATGAGGCAGTTGCAGCCGTTGTCTATCGCAGTCTCAGCCATCCGGACCATGTTGGCGGGTGATGCCGTAACGTTAACGGCGAATGCCACCTCCCTACCGGTCTCGGACTCCGCCCTGTCAAGCGCAGCCATGACCTTCGAAACCCGGGACTCGAGGGGGCAGAACCTCTGGTTCACGAGGGTCTCATCGTCCTTGATGAAGTCGACGCCCCCGATAGCTGCTTCGTAGCAGACATTCGCAGTCTGGTCCGGGTCTAGACCGACCTTCGGCTTCACGATTGTGCCCAGGTGAGGCCTCCTGTCCTTCGTCGTGCCGATGAGGCTCCTGACGCCGTCTATCCCTATCCTCGGACCTGAGTACATGTCGACCACGGCCTTGGGGAACCCCACGTCCATCAGGCGGACGTTCTTGATGGCTGAGAGCCCGAATAGATTACCCGCGACCATGCTCAGGATGTTTGCAATTCCGCTCGTCTCCAGGTCGAAGAGATCCAGAGGGTAGGCTATGTACACGAAGCCGGAGTCGGCGCCGCCCTCCATCTTGTAGAGTTTGGCGGGCAGCTTGCTCCGAACCCAGTCGTTCGTCGTGGAGATCTCGGTCCACGTGCCGATCGACTCCTCGGTTGCGATCGCTATACCGGCGTTCCTGAGGCCCATCGGGCTCTCGAGGTAGTACTTCGCGGTTATACACGTCTCCGGATCGACTGACTCGGGCTTGGATTCGAAGATGTCGTCGATTTTCATATCGTATCTGTTAGATGCTGAATCAGGCTGTGATTTCTGGTTGGGTTCTTGATTCATTTCATTCATTCCTCCTCTACAACGGTCCTTCCGACCGTATCCTCTCCTATCGACCAGCCGTACTCCTCCATTAGCACAAGGATCGCTGCCTGCGGCGGTATCACGCCGCGCTCGGTTATTATCGCGTCTATCATCTCGGCTGGGGTGACGTCGAAGGCGGGGTTCGCGATCCGCACGCCCTCCATGCCGCTCAGCTCCTCATTGGGGAGTACCTCCTCTGGCGGCCTCTCCTCGATCTCCACGAGCTCGCCCAGCACGGTTGACGGGCTGAACTTGTACGACTCTGCACCCACATAGACCCTCACCCTTGCCTCCTTCGCAACCAAGGCGATCTGTGAAGTGCCGATCTTGTTTACGACCGCACCGTTCGAGGTCACTACGTCGGAGCCGACCACCACCTTGTCCACCTTTGGCATGAAGTACCTAGCGGCCGAGTCGATGATCAGCGTCACGGGTATCCCAGCGGCGGCGAGCGCCTTGGCGGTGAGCCTCCCCTGGAAGCGCGGGCGCGTCTCGTTTGCGATCACCTTGAAGTCCTTCCCCTGCCGCTTTGCCTCGGTCAGGATAGAGATGGCAACAGAGGAGTTGCAGTGGGTCATTATCAGATCGCCGTTCCTTATCCGCTTCGCGCCAAAGTCGCTGATCCTCTTCACGGCTTCCATTGAGGATCTCTTGAATTCCTTGGATGCCTTTACGGTCGCCTCCCTTAGGGCGTCCGCACCCTGCCCCTCCTTGTGGACCTTGGCAACTCGATGCTGGACGTACCTCAGCGCGTTGGCAAGGGATACTGCAGTAGGCCGGGTGTTGAGGAGGAGCAGATAAGCCTCGCCAAGGCCCTCCATGTAAGCATCAGGGTCGCTGGTCGTGGAGGAGTTCGCATATATCGCCAGACCCTCAGCTGCAGCCCTGCCTATCTCTGCCGCGCCGCGGATGCGCATGCTCTTTATGCCGTCTGCAAGTTCGATTAGCTCTTTGGGGTACAAGACCGATCGCCTCAACAGAAGTTCAATAATAATTAAGCGATGTGATAAAAAAAGGTTGGGTCTGCCGATGCGCGCATGGCTCAGCTCAAGGGGCGATTGCGCGGGCTAGGATCGGCGCCACAGAGACCGTAGAGTGTTGCCCCGGGACCGTATCTGTCGAGATGAGTTCGGATATGCCAGCCTCAGTGAGCCGCGCGTATGCGCCCTCCACTAGGAGCGAGTGGGTAGCCGCGGCGTCTATAGGCGAGAAGCCCTGCGCCTTGAGCTTGGAGACCACCTCAAGGAGCGTCTTGCCCGTGCTAATCATGTCGTCCACCAGCAGCGCCCTGCTGCCCTTCCCGAACGAGACGTCGGAGACCCGTACGTCCCTGTCGCCAAGGCGCTCCTTCTCTAGGATATACAGCCTCGAGGAGAGGGCATCGGCCACCTGCTTCGCCCACTGCTCAGACTCCTTGTCTGGGCCGACCACCACGACGCTCTCCCCCCGGTGCGCCTTTGCATAGTGCTCGGCTATGAGGGGCATGGCAGAGACGTTCACTGCAGGTATGTCGAAGACCTCGGAGATCTTTGAGAAGCGGTGCAGGTGCATGTCAACTGTGATGATCCGGTCAGTGCCTGCCCTCTCAATGAGCCGGGCGAACGCCTTCGCGCTTAGCGGCTCGCCCGCTTTGAATCGCTTGTCCTGCCTGGCGTAGGCGAGGTACGGTACGACCGCAGTCACGGACCTGCAGCCTGCCCCGCGTATCGCATCGGCTATGAGCGCATACTCGACAAGATAGGAGTCGGGGTTCAGCCCAAGGGACTGGAAGACGACAACGTCCTCGCCCCTCATGTCGCCGCCTACACGAACGTACTGCTCGCCGTCCGGGAAACGCCTCCTGCTGGTCTCCAGTACCTTGAGACCCGCGAGCTTAGCCGATGCCCTAGCGAGCGCCTCGCAGGACGAGCCGTATGTGACGAGCATGGGGCTCACACCTCCGACTCATCAAACATACCGGCGTATAGCATCGCAAGGTCTTCCCTTGACGGCTTGCGGGGATTCTTTGCGATAAACCTGCCATGGTTCGCTAGGAGGTCGTCCACCATCTCTTCCACGAGGTCCGACGATACGCCTATCTCACCAAGCTCCATGGGCAGGCCGGTCGTTTCCATGATATCCAGGAGCCTGCACGCGATCTCGCTCCCCACCTCTGTTGCAGACAGCCCTTCGGCATCTATGCCAAGGGCGCCCGCTATGAGCTCGGTCTTCTCAGGGATGGCGGGGGAGTTGAACTCGATGACATGCGGCTCTGCAAGGGCTACCGATGCGCCGTGAGGCAGCCCACTCTCGGCGCGGTAGGCATAGGTATAAGCCATGCCGTGCGCGAGGCAGAGACCAGTGTTTGAGAATGCCAGACCCGCCATCACCGAGGCAAGCGAGATGCCGCTCCTCGCCTCGATGTCCTCGCCGTTGCAGTATGCGCGCTCCAAGTAGTCATCGACTAGGCCTATTGCGTCGAACGCAAGCGCCGTGCTCACCGGGTTCGAGTCAAGGGACATTATTGACTCGACTGCATGGCAGAACGCGTCTATGCCAGCGGAGGCGGTCGCGCGCGGGGATGCAGTCAGCGAGAGGGAGGGGTCAACTATCGAGACCGAGGGGTATAAGCTGTAGTGCGTCAGAGCAAGCTTGAGGCCCTTGTCGGCTATAACAGATATCGGGGTGACCTCTGAGCCCGTCCCGGCTATCGTTGGTATGGTCACGATCGGTGGACCCTTGCTTGCCAGCCGCTCCCCCCTGAAGTAAGAGACGGGCGCCTTATCGTTGGCGACTGCCATCGAGGCCGCCTTCGCCATGTCAAGGGCGCTTCCACCCCCCAGACCGACAACGAGGTCGGGCTTGAGCGCCCTGGCCTCCCCAGCCAAAGCCTCCAGCACCATGGAGTCGGGCTCAGGAGATGCCCTGCTGAAGACTTCCACCGAGCCTAACGAAGAGAGCGCATCCCTGACCCTGCTGCACGCCTCGGTCTTGTAGACGTTCGGTCCGGTCACGAGAAGCGCCGATTTGAATGGCAGCCGCTTGAGCTCCTCGGTCAGGCGGTCGATCGCGTTGATGCCGAAGACGATCTTGACCGGCGCCTGGTAATTGAAGGCCCTGAGCATCGAATAGTAAGGTTTCGGTTCCATAAGGTTTCCTCGCTTCAAATATGTTTTTTAAGAACTTAAAACTTATCAGAGTTCGGTGCACGTCATGATTACGCGAGAGATGGTCCACGAGGTTCTCGACTCGTACGGCGAAGGCAAGCCTACCATAGGGTCAGTTGGAAGCCACTCCGCCCTCGATATATCGGACGGGGCAAAGGACGAAGGGTTCAATACGGTAGTCGTGTGCCAGAAGGGGCGTGAGCTCCCCTACAAGGCATTCAAGAGGATCGTCGACGAGGTCATACTCCTCGACAGGTTCGCTGAGATCGTCAGGGACGACGTACAGGCAAGGCTCAGGGGGATGGGCACCATATTCGTCCCCCACCGGGCATTCTCAACTTACGTGCCGTACGACGAGATAGAGAATGGGTTCCTCGTCCCCATGTTCGGCAGCCGGATGATGCTGCGGTCCGAGGAGAGGAACGCCCCAAAGAACCAGTACTACCTCCTGGAGAAGGCTGGAATAAGGCAGCCCAAGAAGTTCAGGGGCCCCGAGGAGATCGACACGCTAGCGATAGTGAAGGTGCAGGAGGCGAAGAGAAAGATCGAGCGGGCGTTCTTCACCGTCACAGGCGAGGGGGACTTCCGGAAGAAGGCTGAGGAGAGGGTAGCTAGCGGCATCATCAAGAGGGAGGAGCTCGAGAAGGCCGTGATCGAGGAGTACGTCGTCGGCACGTACTTCAACTTCAACTACTTCTACTCGCCCATGCGCGGCGAGGTGGAGTTCATGGGAATAGACAGGAGGCTCCAGACGAACCTGCACGACTTCGTCGCCTTGCCGGCGAGGCAGCAGCTCGAGTTTGACATGCCGCTCCAGAACATCGAGATAGGGCACATGGGGGCCACCATAAGGGAGTCGATGCTCGAGAAGGTCTTCGAGAACGGCATCAAGTTCGTCGAGGCTTCCAAGAGGGAGTACCCGCCGGGCATTATTGGGCCTTTCGCACTCCAGGGCGCAGTTAACAAGGATCAGGAGATAGTCATATTCGACGTCTCGCCTAGGGTGCCCGGCAGCCCGGTAATAGGGACGACTAGCCCCTACACGAGATATGCTCACGGGATGCAGATGAGCGTCGGCCGTAGGATCGCCCTTGAGATAAGGGAGGCGGCAGAACAGGGAAGGCTAAGGGAGATAGTGACGTGACTTGAGGGCAGCAATCGCGACCATAGGTTCGCACTCGGCGCTCCAGATCATGAAGGGCGCAAGGATGGAGGGGCTCGAGACGATCCTGCTCTGCCTCAGGGGGAGGGAGGGGCTCTACGAGCGCTTCGGTCTGGCGGACAAGGTGATAATGATCGACGCCGTGGATGACATTATGAAGAGGGATGTCCAGAGCAGGCTGCTCAGCGAGAACGCCGTGCTCGTGCCCCACGGGACCCTCATATCAGGGGGCGGGCTAGAGGAGTTCGAGAGAGGGTTCGATCCGAGGGTCTTCGGCAACCGCTTCATATTCAGGTGGGAGTACGATCGAGTCCTGAAGGATAGGCTGCTCCTCGAGGCAGGCGTCAATGTGCCGAAGAGGATAGGCTCCCCGGAGGAGATCAGTGGACCGACGATAGTGAAGCTCCCAGGGGCAGAGGGGGGGAGGGGATACTTCATCGCGAATAGCCCGCAGGACTACGCCAAGAAGATGAAGGCAGTGCGCGGGCGTGGGCTTCTGAGGGAGGGGGAGGAGAAGGACGTCTTCATACAGGAGTATATAATCGGCGTCAGCCTTTACCCCCACTACTTCTACTCCCCGCTCACCGGCAAGGTTGAGCTGCTCGGCTGTGACAGGAGGTACGAGACGAGCGTCGACGGCATAGGGAGGATAAGCGCCAAGGACCAGCTCGAGATCGGCCTCACCCCAACATTCAGGGTTATAGGCAACTCCCCGCTGGTGCTGAGGGAGTCGCTGCTCATGGACATATTCCGTGACGGTGAGGGGTTTGTCGAGGCTTCCAAGAGGCTTGTCAAGCCAGGCGTGATCGGCCCTTACTGCTTGGAGATGATCTGCGACGAAAGCGGCAAGCTCTACACATTCGAGTTCTCGGGAAGGATAGTTGCCGGCACCAACCTATTCGTCAACGGCTCACCCTACAGTGACCTGGTCTACGACGAGCCGATGAGCATGGGGAGGAGGATAGCAAGGGAGATCAGGAAGGCAGCCGAGAGCGGCGATATGGACAGCATCACGACGTAGGGTGCCAGGCAATGCTCCACATAAGATGCCGCCCAGGGGACGTGGCAGGGCGCACGGTGGTCTGCGGCGACCCTGGAAGGACAAGGCGTGCATCGGAGTTCCTTGAATCGGCAAGGTTGGTAAACGATAACAGGGGTCTGCTGACGTACACCGGTTTCTACCGGGGCATTCCAATGACGGCGGCGACTACCGGAATGGGTTCGCCATCTGCAGCGATAGTAATGGAGGAGCTCGCGATGCTGGGCGCTAAGGCGGTAGTCAGGGTTGGCACTACGGGGGGCATAGGCAGCGAGGTGGGGATAGGGGACGTGGTAGTGCCCTCGGCTGCGATACCACTGGACGGGGCGACGAGGGCATACGCCGGAAGCGATGCGCCGCAGGAGCCGGACTCGGTTTTGTCGGGCCTCGTCTTCGTGGAGGCGGCGAGGAGGGGGCTCAGGTGCCACAGGGGAGATGTCTGCTCGAGCGACACGTTCTACCTTGAGGAGGAGCGGGGCGCTGCGGCGTGGTCCAGCCGTGGTGTTCTCAGCTTCGAGATGGAATGCGCAGTCATATTCGCGCTTGCAAGGCTCAGAGGATACAGGGCCGCCGCCATACTGACCGTGACTGGCATGATAAGGGTTGGAGAAGAGAGGGTGAACGACGCGACCGCCGTCACCGATGTAATCGATGGGACCTTAGTATGCGCACTCGAGTCG
>MAGU01000048.1 GCA_001717025.1 Candidatus Methanomethylicus oleisabuli
CCGTCCCGCCGCCCCCCTCCCCGCCCCTGAAGGCGCTCACGACTGGCCTTCCAAGCCTATTCGACAACCCCTCAACAACATTCCATACATGCGCATAAGTCATGCCAAGCGATTTCGCCGCGGCCATTAGCGACCCGAACTTCTTTACGCCTTGAAGGATCTCCGCCTCCTTCTCGCCTATGATGCGCCGCCCGTCCTCCTCAAGCCACACTGAAAAACCGGGCTTCATGTTTTACCCTGATTTAGCAAGATATTTAAGGCGGTCGTTATTTTCAACAAAATATAACGAGTTGATTGTATGGCAAACAAAAAAATACCGATCATTATCGCCA
The DNA here is from genome assembly GCA_001717025.1 of Candidatus Methanomethylicus oleisabuli. Taxonomy (GTDB): domain Archaea; phylum Thermoproteota; class Methanomethylicia; order Methanomethylicales; family Methanomethylicaceae; genus Methanomethylicus; species Methanomethylicus oleisabuli. Next base: position 333 of record MAGU01000048.1, read on the forward strand.
TGATCGCAGTCGTTGCAGTGGCAGGAGTTGCTTACTACTACGGCTCAATGAACGTGCATTCAACGCGACTCATAGTCTCGACCACGACTAGCACGGCAGATACCGGGCTGTTGGAGTATACGCCCTACTTCGACGCGAAATTCCATGCAAACCTGACTTGGCTCTCGCTTGGGACGGGGCAGGCCCTTGCAACGGCCGCAAGGGGAGATGCCGATGTACTCTTAGTACATGATCGCGTAAGGGAGGACGCATTCGTTGAATCAGGCAATGGGCCCTCAGAACAACCGTTATGTACAACGACTTCGTGATAATCGGTCCGCAGTCCGACCCCGCCGGCGTTGCTGGGGATAACGCGACCTTGGCAATGATTAACATCGCATCTGCTGGCGATGCTGGCAATGCCATCTTCGTATCGAGGTCAGACAGTTCAGGGACACATGCCTTGGAGCAGAGGTTGTGGACCTCGTGCGGCATAACCGGGTACACCAACTCCTCGTGGTACTGGTCCGCAAACTCTGGCATGGCAGCGACGATACGGGTCGCGAACGAGAAGGGCGGCTACACCATCTCCGACCGTGGCACTTGCCTGAAGCTCCAGTCGACTATGAACGACACTTTGCGCCTTGTCATCCTGTGTGAGAACGACAGTACGCTGCTGAACCCATATGGCATCATCCTGCTCAACTCGACACGGTATCCTAACATACAGTCCGACCTCGCGACGGACTTCCTGCTCTTCATGATTAGCAACGAAGGACAAGCGCTGATCGCGAATTACACTGTCAATGGCCAACAGCTCTTCTTCCTGGTCTATGGGCACCCTGAGGATATCGGGCTACCGTCGGAGAATTCGACCGTTACCTACCTGAACAACCTTCTGAAGCAGAGGGGATATGGAGTAAACCATAAAACACAATGCCGATCCAGTAGCATCGAAGGATGATTGTCTTGGGCGGCTTTGATTTCCTGATAGACGGGATCGTCAAAGCCAACGAGATAATCACCTCCGGCGACCCGAATATACTTGCTATAACGCTCCTATCCCTGCGTGTATCCCTTACAGCTACGCTGATCGGGGCTCTTTGGGATACCCCTCGGTTTTTTGATAGCAAGAAAAGATTTCTTTGGGAAATCTGTCGTAACGACCTTCATTAACACTCTTATGGGGCTCCCGCCCGTAGTGGTCGGTCTCGTCATATACCTGATACTCTCATCGTTCGGTCCACTGGGATTTTTGAGGTTGCTCTACACGCCGGAGGCGATGATCATTGCGCAGACGGTGTTGACCTTCCCTATCACCTGTGGCATCACCATCTCTGCAGTAATGAGCCTCAATCCCAAACTCAAGGAGCCCCTCGTTTCGCTTGGGGCACCTGCCTCGTGGGAGGCAAGGATACTGCTGAATGAAAGCAGGCTGGGATTGATCACCGCGATTATAACAGCCTTCGGAGGAGCAATATCCGAAGTCGGCGCAATAATGATGGTTGGGGGGAACCTTACGGGCTTCACGCAGGCGCTCACAACATCCATCCTTCTATATACAAACATGGGTGAATTTGCCACCGCGATCGCACTCGGCATAATCCTCCTCTTGATTGCCTTTGGTGTGAACCTATTCCTGACGCTGCTGCAGATGCGTTCGAAGATAAAGAGGACTGTTTGAGGAGGTTCAAAGATGCAATTTCTAGAACTCCGAGCCCTGTCAAAGTCATATGGTGGCAAGAAGGTCCTTCACGGATTGACTATTTCCTTCGAGGCGGGCGACTTGGTTGCAATCGTCGGTCCGAGCGGCGCGGGAAAGACCACTGCGCTCCTCCTCATCGACACGCTCGAGATGCCTGACACCGGCGAGACCTTCCTGAAGGGTAGGCCGTATTCAGAGATGCCCCCGAATGAACTTCGGAGGGGAATCGGGATGGTCTTCCAGAACCCCGCCTTATTCAATGCCACCGTATTCGATAACGTCGCATACAGCCTGCGATTCAGGGGCTTACCTGATAAGGAGGTCAAGGCGAGGGCCCATTCCATGCTGGAGCTACTCCGGCTCGACACCTTGGCACATCGGAGGGCGCTGACGCTGTCGGGAGGTGAAGCGCAAAGGGTCTCGCTAGCGCGGGCAATGGCGTATTCGCCGGAGCTGCTCCTTCTCGACGAGCCCACGGCTAACCTGGATCCGCACAACATCTCGATAATCGAGGACGCCCTCATAAAGAGGAACCGCGAATGCCGGACAACAACAATAATCGTAACGCACAACATCTTCGAGGCGAGGCGCATTGCCAGGAAGGTCGCATTCTTCCTTGACGGCGAGCTCGTAGAGTTCTCCGCTGTAGACTCATTCTTTAACTCGCCCCGCGATCCGAGGACCGCCTCGTTCGTCAAGGGCGAGATGGCGTACTGAGCTGTCAGACTCCGATGGACATGACCTTGTCTTCCATATGTCTATCCTTGTCGCGCCTGTCGTCTATCTTTATTGTTGTTGACACCCTCTTCGCGCCAGCGGCGATGACCGCCTCGTGCGCCCTCCTGATAACCGCCAGCCCTGCGCCCAGATCATCCGCCTCGATGACCGTCCCCATCGGAGTTATGCTGTATCTGAGCCCAGACTCGACGACCACCTCGCATGCCCTCCTAACATAGGCGCTTAGGCTGGTGTCGCCCGTCCCTAGTGGAACCACCGAGAACTCCAGCACTATCATATTGCAACCCCATCCGCTGAGCATTATATACTCGCACCTCCAATTAATATTGGTGTCACCGCTTGCCTCCAGATGCCGTTGATAATACGCGGCAGGTGCTTGGATACGCCGCCTCGCTTGGCGCCTCGGTCGCTGGCGCAGCCGATTTGAGAACGATTGACCCGCTACCTTCACACGGGGGCTTGAGCCTCGATGCCTTCCGGCACGCCATCTCGATGGCTGTCGGGCTGCCCAGCTCGGCAGTCGAGTCGATCAGTGTGGACGACCCGGGCGTCCTCTACGCATGGGCATACCGGACCGCCAACGCTGCACTGGACGTGCTGGCGTTGAAGGTATCAGCCCTCATATCCGGCAGGGGGTTCCTCGCCCTGGCAATCCCTGCGAGCATGAATCTTGACCAGAAAAGGGGGATAGGGCACATCTCCCACAAGGCGGTTGCATGGGCGGCAGGTCTTGGGTGGATTGGAAGAAATGGTCTTCTGGTTAACCCGACTTACGGACCAAGGCTGAGGCTCGTTACCGTGCTGACTGACATGCCGATGGTCTGCGGGTCTCCCATCAACTGCCGATGCGGCGACTGCAGGCTCTGCGTGGACTCCTGCCCATCCAATGCTCTCCGGTACGTAGACTTTGATGTGAGGCCGCCAAGTAGGGAGGCGATCTTCGACCTTCAAAGGTGCGCTTCTCGGCTGAACGCTATGAAGTCAATGCTCGAGAGGCAGCAAGCCTCGGCTCCATTCGCGGCTACAGTCTGCGGTATGTGCATACGCTCCTGCCCTTACGGGAGGTCACGCTGAACCGAAGGCGGCACCGCCATCCGGCATCATTTTTGAGTAGATACTCTTAAATGCCTGTTTGCCTGACTGCTAACGAGTGATGCCTCATGTCCCGTGCCAACTCGAATGCGTTCAGGATATCCCTTGTAGCATTCATGATTGCGCTGTGCGGAATCTTGGAGATGGCGAATAGTGTCCTGCCGCTACGTGTCCCATGGGGGATGTCGATAGACTTTGTAGCGCTACCAGTTATGATCGTATTCTTCATCCTAGGCACAAGATACTCGATCGTTACGGCGCTTGGCATGTACGCAGTACTCTGCGTCATTGGGTTTGCAGGCTTCGTGGGGAGCACTATGAAATTCTTCGCCACGGTGCCGATGGTCATCGTTTTGGGCGCCCTCACGCTCACGCCACTTAAGGACCGCGTGTGGCCGGCCATGACCTATAGCTCGATCCCGAAGTATGTCTTGGCCGCTGCTCTTGCCCTTGTTGCAAGGTGCGCAGTGGCATCAGCCGTCAACTACTTCTGGGCTATACCTATATTCTTCGCAATGCCCATCGATCAGGTTATAGAAAACATGTTCTTCGGCTCCATCTGGGGTTTCATTGCCTTCGTCTCTGGGATGAACATAACTCAAGGGGTTATAGATTTGGCTGTCGCATGGATCATCGTCTTCGGCTTCGGGATCGGCAAGCGCTTCGCCCCCAAGGCGTGAGCCCCTCTCTCGCGACCATCAAGCGCTTGAGGCGCGCGCCCTGCTATACGTTAAGGTTAATAGCGGTTGTTTGATACTAATTCTATCCTTTGGTGTCCGCTTTGATACGCGCCGTGCTCTTTGACCTCGACGGAACGCTGGTTGACTGCATAAGACCGATGGAGACGGCATTCGTCGAGATAGTCGAGGGAATGGGGAGGAAGCTCACAGAGGAGGACCGCTCCAACGTCGCCGAGAACCTGAGCTCCATACTCATACAGAGATCCTCGCCGTTCGCTGGAGTAACTTTCATGTGGCGCCTTGGCGGATACGCAGGGCTTCCGCGCCACAAGAACCTCGTGATGATGTTCAGGGCATCCCGGCGGATGAAGCGCATCACTGGCGACTCCCCCCTCTTCGTTGGCGCAATGGATCTGCTCGGTCGGCTGCGGGAGATGCCCCTCAAGCTGGGCATAGTGACGACGCGTAGCGCGGATGAGGCAGCGTCCATAATGAAGCGACTCTCGATCGCCCACTTCTTCGAGGTGGTAGTCACGCGGGACGATGCTGCGAGGGGCAAGCCGTATCCCGATCCCGTACAGCTGGCACTCAAGCGGCTGTCCACGGCGCCAGAAGAAGCCGTGGTTATTGGCGATATGCCAACAGACATCGAGTCTGGCAAGGGCGCCGGCACAAAGACCGTCGGGCTCCTCCTTGGCATCTTCAATAAGGAACTGGTTGCGGCAAAGCCTGACGCCTTGGCGACCTCCTTGCAGGAGATTCCGACGATACTCTCGCTGATATGATACGCTGCGGGCTGAGCGGCGGCGTCCCAGCGTATGCCCTAATCCATCCACGCCTCCAGTCCTGGGCTTGCCCAATTAGCATGCGGCAACTTCCAGCCCCTGCGCCTGGGTGCTGGCGCGAGAGGGCTATGGAGGCCCATCCCTCTATAAACCGTGCTGGTCGCCTCCGCTATCATGGCCGCGTACGCCCCCCTGTCGTAGCTCCCGGTGAAAGCCTCTGGCACCGCGACCCTGCACATCGGATTCGGGTGGTGGACATCGACGTATATGAACTCCACCTCCCCGCCATCCTCGACCTCGCCGCCGCGATGCATCCTCTGGATCGCCGCTGACCTCTGCGCCACGTTCGCCGCGTACTTATCAACCGCCTTCCCTAGCCTCCTCCTGACTATCAGCCTCTCCCGCGGGACCATGCCTCCCATCAGCTCCGCTATTGCACTGCATGCCAGCCTGCTGCCCGCAGTGATGCCCGCAGACATCACCTCGGCGACCGAACCGCGCCCCATGACCTCTTGTATGAGCCTCCTCTGGAACTCTCTCACGTACTCCGGTACGTCCGACCTCCTCA
>MAGU01000049.1 GCA_001717025.1 Candidatus Methanomethylicus oleisabuli
CCAAGCCACTCCTCAGGCATATCCATAACCTCTGTGGCGCCGGAGATCGGCGGGACCATGGGGCCCACGGATACGAATGGATAGCCGTACTTCCCCACGAAGACTGAGGGCGGGGAGGAGCCTATTATCTCGCGGTCGTAGTTCATCTTCATGCTCTTCAGGTACGCATTCGCCTTTAGCTGAATCGGGCACACGGCCTTGCCGCAGAGGTTCCTCCCGCCCCTGCAGAGGATGCATAGATTGGTATGACGGGAGCTTACGCTTACGTTGGATTGAAGTGCTCCGCCCTGAAGAATGGAAGCATACCACTTGCTCATCGTCAGGCACTGGTAATACAGGATGCAAGGCGGGATAAAAGCAAAACTGTTGCTGAGCCGCAGAGTGGGAGTAATGTCAGGAGTGGCACGACGCGTTTGAAAGGCGCATCAGGAACGAATAAAGAGGCGTATGGGGATGTTGAGAACGGAGGCTACCCGCTTTGATAGAGACGCCGGAGATGGCAGTTGACCTGGTGGCATTCGACAGCATGGGGGCAAGGTCGATGTGCACATATATTGAAACGAAGGATGTCAGGATCACAATTGACCCTGCGGTTGCCCTCGCTGAGAAGAGGTTCAGCCTCGGACCACACCCAAAGGAGGTGGAGAGGAAGAGGCAGCTGGCGGAGAGGGTCACAAGAAGGGCAATTGAATCGGATGTGATAATCGTAACCCATTATCATTACGACCACCACGACCCAGGGGATACTGTACCTCTTGACGTATACAACGGTAAGACGGTCCTGATCAAGGATCCGAAGAACAAGATCAACCATAGTCAGGGAGACTACCGGGCGCCGCTCTTTCTAGCCATGATAAAAGGCAGAGCAAAGAGGCTCGAGGTCGCTGACGGGAGGAAGTTCAGCTTCGGCGGTACTGATGTCGAGTTCTCCGATGCAGTCTTCCATGGACCCAACAGCGCGATGGGCTACGTCATACAGACGATGGTAAGGAGTGGCAGCGAGAGGGTCGTGCATACATCGGATGTCCAAGGGCCATCGAGAGAGGACCAAGCAGAGTTCGTCCTGAGGCACCGCCCACAGACTGCGATCATTGATGGACCGATGACATACATGTTAGGATACGCCTACTCGCAGGCAGACCTTGAGGCATCCCTAATGAATCTACGTGAAATCCTGCAGGGCGGGACCAAGAATCTCGTGCTGGACCACCACTTCGCGAGGGACCTGACTCTGGCGAATTACCTGACCGAACTGAGGAGTGAGTTCAGAGACGCTAGAATCGGGACGGCGGCGGAGCTGATGGGCATGGAGGACGACCTTCTCGAGGCCAGAAGGAGGGAACTATATAAAGAGATTTGACTTGCTTGCTTGCCTACTTGATCATCCACCCACTTGCTCAATTGCGTATGCCTGCGCATCCATAACATAATCATAATATACAGGAAGCGGGAGACGGTTCAACGGTGGTTTAAATGGCAATAGACCCTATCTGTAAGATGGAGGTCGACGAGAAGACCGCCAAATGGTCTTCGGTTTACGAAGGCAAGAAGTATTACTTCTGCGCCCCTGGCTGCAAGAAGATGTTTGACAGGGATCCCAAGAAGTATATAAAGTGATCTTGCGCGTGCAGCCTGCGCAGGCAAGCAAGCAATCAATCCACCGTAACCGATGATGACAACCGCTCAATTGCTAGTTTAGCAGATGCACTGCCCATATACGTGACGGAGATAGTGTGATTCGGGCAGGCGGAGGCGCATCTTCCGCACCCTCTGCAGTCATCGCTTATATGGGCCCTTCCGCCAACGACCGCTATAGCACCCACGAAGCACAATGCCACGCACGAGCCGCATGCGAGGCACCTATCATTGACGGTTACGCTGACCCCAGGCATCATGGTGACCTTTGAGCTTATCTTTCCTGATAGATGCGGCAACATCTTCCATAGGCAGCAGCACTCGCAGCAGTTGCAGATTGTCATGAGCCTTTCAGACGGTTTAACGTCGAGCCATGAAGCATCCAGCTTGTTCTTCCAAACCATCTGAACGAGACCGGCAGCCCGGCACTTCCTGAGGTGCTCTAGAGCCTCCTCGCGTGAGGCGGGTCTGCCAAGGCGCGGATCGATCCTGATTGTCGCCTCGCCAAGGAATAGGCACCCTAGCTCCACGGGGTATTCCTTGCACCCCATCGACTTACAGATGCACCAGTTCATGATCCAGAGATGCTTCGCCCTGTTAACGAAGTGATCGGCTACTGCTGAGGGAAGGACCATGCTCTCAGGGATATCGAATGCCTCTCCGACATCTAGCTCTCGGATGAATCCTCCGGGAGACAGATCATGTCATCGTTCTCGAATAACGCCTTCTCGATTATCGCCCCAATGATTGGCCAGCGGCTCAATCGCGCGATGCTAAAACGCTTGGGAAAACCCTTCATTATCAGCCTTATGACCCATGCAGGGTGCGCCATCGAAATCATCCATCTGATGTAAAGCATATGCAGCCGGGCATTAATAACAGCCATCTCCAAGCCTTTGCAAGGGTTTATAATTCGACTGCGCAGAGTTCCACCCATGAAGAAGAGGGCCGCGGTGAAGATAGAAGGGATGCGCTGCGCGACGTGCGCCCTGACGATAGAAGAGTCATTGAGGCAACTGAAGGGCGTCTATAGGGCGGATGTAAGCCTGAGCGCCGGCAGCGCCACCTTGGAGTATGACCCGTCCGTTGCTGGGTTCGATGAGATATCCAAGGCGGTCTCTGAGGCGGGATACAAGGTAGTGAATGAGTCCGCGATAATAGTCGTGGATGACATAAGGTGCGCCACGTGCGTCGGAGCCATAGAGGAGGCCCTCATGAGTCTTGACGGCGTGGTCTACGCCAGCGTCAATCTGGCGACGAAGCTTGCTACCGTAGAGTACAACCCGGCGGCAGTCACACTGCAGGAGATAAAGCAGGCAATAAGGGATGCAGGTTACACGCCGGTCCTCAAGGAGGAGGTCGCGGGGGCGAGCAAGAAGAGCCAGTTTGACTTCCTCTTCAGCCTAGCGCTCTCGGTGCCGATACTGCTGATAAGCATGGTGTTCATGGAAGCGGTCCCGTACCACCACTTGGTCCTCTTCGCGCTGACGACCGCCGTCCAGATAGTCGGTGGCAGGGGGTTCTATATTGGCGCCTACAAATCATTGAAGAGGCGCATGCCGAACATGGATGTGCTGGTGGCGCTCGGGACGACCTCGGCTTACGCTTACAGCGTCTACAACACCTTCTTCGCCACCGGCGACCTTTACTACGAGGCGGCCGCGCTGCTCATCACGTTTGTTCTGCTCGGCAGGTATCTTGAGGACGCCGCGAAGTCAAGGGCGTCCTCCGCCATCAGGAGGCTCATCGAACTGCAGCCTAGGTTTGCAGTCCTGCTCAGGGACGGGGAGGAGGTGACCGTCCCAATAGACGAGATAAAGGTCGGAGACAGGCTGAGGATAAAGCCAGGGGACAGAATGCCGGCCGACGGCACAATAGTCGCTGGCTCTACCGCGGTCGACGAGTCGATGGTCACCGGTGAGAGCATGCCGGTAGACAAGAGAGCTGGCGACCCTGTGATCGGCGGCACGGTCAACCAGACGGGCCTCATCGAGGTGGAGGCGAATAGGGTCGGAAGTGACACGGTCCTCTCCCAGATAGTAAGGTTCGTCGAGGAGGCACAGGCAAAGAAGGCGCCTATACAGAGGTTTGCAGACAGGGTCGCCGCGAGGTTCGTGCCGGCGGTGCTGTCGATATCCCTGGTCACATTCTTGGCATGGACGATGGCGGGCATGCCGTTCGACTTTGCGATGCTGAGGTCGGTATCGGTGCTGGTCATAGCATGCCCCTGCGCGCTCGGCCTTGCTACGCCCACGGCGATAATGGTGGGGATGGGGAAGGGGGCAGAGATGGGCATATTGATCAAGGGCGGCGACGTGCTCGAGAACGTCAGGCGGCTCACAACGGTGGTCTTCGACAAGACGGGCACGCTGACGGCGGGTAAGCCCAAGGTAGTCGAGGTCAGGAGTTTCGGGGGCAGCAGCGCCGAGGAGGTCACCAAGATAGCGGCATCGCTAGAGAAGGGCTCCGAGCACCCCCTGGCTAGGGCCATCGTCGAGTGCGCAGGGGGAGCTCCGCTCTACCCACTCGATGTGTTCGAGGAATATCCAGGCGAGGGCGTGAAGGGGACGGTCGGCGGCAGCGTGGCGGTCCTTGGCAACAGGAGGCTGATGGAGAGGCTCGGGATCGCCATGGGTGATGCAGAGGGGGAGCTGTCCAGGATGGAGGGGGAGGGCAAGACGTCGTCGGTGCTCGCAGTGGGAGGCAGGGTGGTGGGCATCATCGGAATCACGGATGTGCCGAAGGCTGACGCGGCGGCGGCAATCGCCGAACTGAAGTCGCAGGGGCTCAAGACGATTATGCTGACGGGGGACAACGAGAGGGTGGCGAAGGCGGTCTCCGAGGAGATAGGCATCGACAGGTATGTGGCGGGCGTCCCCCCCAACGAGAAGGCGGGCGTGATAGCGAGGCTCCAAGAGGGGGGGGAGGCGGTCGCGATGG
>MAGU01000050.1 GCA_001717025.1 Candidatus Methanomethylicus oleisabuli
GCATTATTTCATAGAATAAGTGGCAGCTGAGATAATGAAGATGGAGCACCGGCGGCATGATATCGATAGTTGTACCGTTTCTGAATGAGGAAAATGGGGTTAAGGAGATACTGGAAACGGTGGTCAGGCAGACGCTCCGACCTGTTGAGTTGATCTTTGTCGATGGGGAGTCCACCGACGCCTCGATAGACATCATCCAAGAATTCATCAAGAAGAATAAAGATCCACAACTGAAGGTTAGACTGCTCTTCGAGAGTGATTTTGGCGAAATGCGCTCAGTCCCCAACGCGAGAAGGATCGGGCTTGAGAACGCACAAGGCGAACACATCTGCTTTTTGGATGCCGATTTTTATCTCATCTCAGACGACTTGTTGTCAAAGACGGACGAGGCATTGAAGAGCCACCCTTGGATTGGCGTCAAGGTCAAGATAACGCCTGACACGTGGCTGGAGAACCAGATAGCGCTCGATAATTCTGCAGACGAGCCGGGAATTTCCAACCACATCTATTTTGCAATGACGAGGAAGATCACGCTAGGGAAGAGATACGAAGTCAATTTGGGCATATATGAGGACAAGGACTTCTTCGAGGGGTTTGGCGTTCCGGTCAAGATAATCGACACTTACTGCTCGCGACACTACCCGCATACGATCAAAGAATTCAGTATCCAGCGCAGGTGGTATGGTAGATCGTCATGGAAATACGTTATGAGACACCGCTCAGTGTCTAGCTTTTACGACCTAGTAATCAGACCGGTTAAGGAGTTGGCTTCGCTGGTGCTTGCGGCATTGTCTCTGATGCTGAACGGGTATGTTGCGCTGGCCTTCCTTGCTCTGTACTTCATATTCCTGTTAAGAATGGCCGCGAGTGCAAATTTTATGAGTGTTAGCAGGATCGCCTATCTGCTCTTCAAGACAACCATCGGGGAGCTGTTCTATGCCTACGGTATTGCCGAGGGTATATTCAAAGGGGGCAGGTTGAGGAGAAATGCGTCTAGAGACGGATAGGCCTTGATCAGGCATGATGCTGGGCTATCGCGGATGCAAGAGCCTTGAGTCGGGCGGCGGTCCGGTCTTTGAGGCGGGCTCTAGCAAGCGGGTCTGGAGTCGATTCAAGCAATCGATTGATGGCGTTGGCGATGCTACCCTTGTCATTCCAGCTATAGTAAATCGGATAATCGCCATAGCTCTCCCGCAGTGCTTGGGAGTCGGTTATGGCGAGAGGCTTCGAGTATGCAATGGCCTCCCATGCGGACATGAGTGCAGTATATTCCTCCTTGGTCCCCGAGATGATCCCAGAGGCATTGGCGAAAAGCACATCGTACTCCTCGTTGGTCAGGTATCCCGTAAATACAATCCGCTCTGACTCGTGCCGCTTTACTTCGGGGCGCCTCTTCCAGTTGCCAGTGATCTTGACTCTGACGTCAGGGCACAACTCCTTCGCAACCTCGAGGACCTCGTCGAGCGGCTCATCAGGGTGGTAGGACGCGGGGAACATGATGTATTGCTCCCTTATGGAGCCGGCGACAGGCTCGATCATGTACCACGGGTCATATACGACCAACGCCTTCTGTTGAGCGCCCTTCGGGAGGATCTCACGCATCTTCTCGTTGTGTATCGCTACCACATCGCACCTGCCCAAGAACCTCTTGAAGGGCGTGTTGAGCAGGAGGCTCTTCCATTCCCAACGCATAAGGAATCCTGTGTGGACGTCCGCAACCAGCTTGAAGCGGCGGAATAGCTTAAGGACAAGAGCCTCAAGAAGAAGCGGACCCTGCGGCAGCTGAACGATCAGTATATCAGGCTTCGCTTTCGAGACTGCCCTCATGGTCTTGAATGCCGCCCTGAGGTAAGGTATCCGGTCCGGGAAGAACAGCAGCTCCGCCCCGAGCGCTTCGGAGAGCAGCTGCGAGCGGCGTGACAGGCGCCTCCATGCGACCATGACAATGCGCTGCTCACCCGGCGTTGTAACCACCTTGAAGATTATTGGCAGCATCATATAAAAAAGGTGCTCGATTGCGCAGCTCAGACGTAGAGCAGCATGCCAAGGACGACGCATACAGCCTCGATTGCTAAGCAGAAGACAACGATATCCCGCTCGAACGCCTTCCCCTTCAGTTTCTCGATGATGTCGATGAGGACATGGGTGAGCCCGTAGTACTTCTCGTATGGCTTCTTCAGGGATCCGTCCTCCTGTACCTTCCCGAACTCCTCCGCCTTCATCCGGCTCCTCGCCTTCAGCACAAAATCAGCGAAGTAGGGGACGAAGGCGACCAGAGCGAGCTTCTCCATGTTCCCAAGGATCGCGACGCAGGCGATTATGGCGCCGACCATGTAGGTGAAGCCGTTCCCCGGGAAGACCTTTGCGGGGTACCAGTTGAAGATCAAGAATGCCAGCAGCGCCGCGACGGCAATAATCGCAATGAGCGCAACGTAGGAGCTCCCGGTGTAGTATGCCACGATGCCCATCCCGGTAAGGATTATGACGCCCATCCCCGCCTCCAGGCCGTTGTACCCGGCGAGCATGTTGAACCCGTTCGAGGCGCCCACGACCCCAATGGGCACCAGCAGAAGCGGATAAAGGATCCCAAGGTTCACGTCGCCTATCAGCGGCAGCGAAATCGACGACACGCCGGCGTTTATCACCATCATCGGCAGCGCGGCAGGTATCGTGAGCAGCGGCTTCTGTAGCTGCGAGAGGCCTACCTTCCACCCGAGTATGTCGTCGATCGTCCCTACAAAGGTTATGATCAGGACCGTGCATATGGTGGCGAATGTTGCTGGTATGAAGACGGATTGGTTGAAGACGAAGGTGTTGACCCCTACGTAGAAGAGGAGGGCGGCGATCACCCCTGCCATGACGGCGATGCCCCCCATCTCGGCGACCTCGGGGTTGCCAGGCTTGTTGATGTCCTTGCCGACCAGACCGTTCCTCTTCGCCAACGGTATCCACTTCATCGTCATGTAGAACGTCACGATGAACGCAACGCAGACAGAGACAGGCAGGAGTGGGTTCATCAAGAACCACAAGAGACCGTTGACGGTAATTGTTATTTAAGGATTTATGGGCATCCCTGCCTGAGGGGCATCTCTAAATATCATGCGCGCAGTGAGGTATATCTGATAAAGGGAAACAGGGTGTGAGGCGAAACGTTGAGGCTCCTCGTCGTCCTCGGAAGCGGCGGTCATACGGCCCAGATGGTCCGGCTCGTCGAGATGCTCCCGGAGGGGTTCGAGTACGTGTACATGGTAGGGCTTGACGACCAGCTCTCCGAGTCTAAGATAACCAGGCCGGGCGAGGTCTACAAGGTCCACCGGGCGAGGCGGCACGAAGACGGATTCTTGAAGTCGGTTGTCAAGGTCCTTCGGCTCTCGGTCGAGTCGTTCAAGCTCCTCAGGTCCGCCAAGCCTGATGCGGTCGTAAGCGCCGGTCCCGGAACTGCAGTGCCGGTCTCGGCCCTCGCGAGGCTCATGGGCAAGAAGGTCATCTACATCGAGGACTGGTCAAGGGTCTACAGCAGGTCCGCCACGGGCAGGATCATTTACCGCTTCGCCAACGTGACCTTCGTCCAGTGGCCCGAGATGAAGAGGCTCTACCCGAGGGCAGTCTATGCAGGGAGGCTCTCATGATGATCTTCGTCACAGTCGGCTCCGTTGCCCCGTTCGATGCCCTGATAGAGAAGGTTGACGAGCTGGCCGGCAGGGGCGTGATAGCAGATGTCGTTTGCCAGATTGGGAACGGCAGCTACGCACCGAGGAACGCGGAGTGGTTCCGCTTCGAGAGGGGGCTTGGCGACCGCTACCGGAAGGCCGACTTGGTGATCGCCCACAACGGCGCCGGGACGCTCTTCGAGCTGCTCGCGCTCGGCAAGAAGGCAATAGCAGTCCCGAACCCGCGGACGGTGCAGGTCGACAACATAGACATAGTGCTTAAGCTCAGCAGGGACGGCCACATACTGCTCTGCATGGACATTGCCAGGCTTGAGGGCTTCATCAGGAAGGCACGCGCGTGGGAGCCCGTGCCCTACTCGCCGCCCAAGTGCAAGATCCCGGAGCTCGTAGCGAGGTACCTGCTAAGCGCGCCCAAGAAGGAGTGACGAGAGCCGCTTCGCGATTGCGACGACGGTAAGCATGGGCGGCTTCCCGAATGGTCCCGGTATGGCGCTCGCGTCGGCGATGCTCAGCGACTCGATGTCGGTGAATGGCTTGGCGGGCGACCGGATGTAGGCGCTGCATGTCCCACCGGGATGGGCTCCCCTGGGATGCACCTCAACCACCGTCTTCTCGTCCACCCCAGCCCTTAGTAGCAGCTCGGTCGCCTCCCTCCTGCCCCTCTCCATGAGCTCTAGGTCCCGCCTGGTGCTCTCCTTTACGACCGCCCCCTGCCTGACGACGCCGCTCGGCTCGTCCTCGATCTTGACCATTATGCCTAGGAGGTCCTGCGGCTCCGCGTTGATGCCCCTCTCAGCGAGGACGGGCAGGAGCAGGCTCGAGTGGTGGGGCGAGAGCATGTACCCGTCGCGCTCGATGTAGATCGCCATCCCCAGCTCATGGTTCTGCCCAGCCTTTGGAAGGACGCCGCCGACGGTTATGAACGTGTCGACGAAGAGCCCCTTCCCAACGGAGTCTACGCCCGACCTGAAGAGTATCCTGGGGGTCTCAACCGCCCCGGCTGCCAGTATGACGCCGTTGCCCCTGAAGACCCTGCCGTCCACCGTCTCGACGCCTATGGCGCGGCCGCCCTCCACCATCACCTTCCTGACTGCGGCGTTGGTGGCGACCTTGCACCCCCCGGCGACCGCCTGCTCGACGTATTGGCAGGCGTCCCACTTCGCCTGCTGGAGGCACCCAAAGGCGCAGAGCCCGCATGACGTGCACTTCTTGAGGTCTACTGCCTTGGGCATAGGCTGCCAGTCGCCTGACGCCCCCCTGAGGAGGCGCGTTGCGGGCCCGAGTTTGTCGGGGGGGATCGTCCATGCATCCATCTCCTCCTCCGCCTCTGTCATGCAATCGTCAAGCTTCCGGCTCAGGTTGCTCCTCATCACGTTGCCCATTGCAACAGTGGTTGTGCCGCCCAAGCACGAGGCCTGCCAGACCTCGACGCCGGACTTGATGACAGCGTATGCCTTGGACGCGTTCCCAGGACCCACGTCCGGACCCTTCTCTAGGAGGAGCACGGACTTGCCTGCAGCGGTGAGCTCCTTGGCGGCGGTAGCCCCGCCGGCGCCTGACCCGACCACAACGTAATCGTGCATCTCGACCTACATCCCCTTCGGAAGCAGCACGGCAGCGTCTGGGTCCTCGACATAGGCTATGGATGCGACCGCGCCTATGATGCCCCGCTCGCCGGTAATCGGAATTGCCTCGACGCCGCCTGCCTTTGCCGCTGCCCTCGCCTCCTCCACCGTGACCATGGAGGTCTTCGCCCTGTCGGCGTACTCCCTGAGTGGCGCGGGTATATCGATGCCCCTGAAGAAAGCCATGCCAGTCTCCTTGGATAGGGTGTGCTCAGCCAACATCTCTCTGAACGCCCTGATGACCCCCCGCCACGACCCCGGAGGCACCGCAAACGAGACGGCGATGGCAACGCAGTTCTGCGTCTTGTGGGGGTTCTGCGGGTATAGCTGGACGATCGCGTGCTCGAGGTACTCCACGCCCCTGAACCTTGAGCGCACATCGTTTGCCAGCTCATTGACGAGCGACCACGTGGCGCCCTCGTCCGCCCTATCGGTATCGTCTATGCCGACGATCAGCTTTTCCTTCTTTGGCAAAAGGAGCGTTGCCCGCCCGACCTTCTTGCCCCCGCCATACTCGCTGACCTCGATGCCCACGACGCCCTTCGCCATCCCCCTGCTCAGCGCCGCCACCCCCGCCCCGGCTAGGCCAGAGTAGGTAACCCTGACGCGCCCGCCGTCTACGACTACCGATTCGATCGAGGCGGGGTCGTAGCTGGCTACGAGTTCGGTCGGCCTCTGGGCAGCCGAGATGCGCACCTTGTAGAAGATCCTTGGACCCTCGCGCTTGGACCAGTAGACGTCCTTGCTGTTCTTGGTATAGTGGTAAAGCGACCACGCAGAGCCGCCGAGGCAGGTCCCGCGAGCGTGCTCCTCTATTATCTCCGCAACCCCCCGCCCCTCGTCCAGGACCGCCGTGACCCTCCTGTGCGGGGATACCCATTTCTTCCCGGAGAGTAGCCCGGCTATCGACGCCCTGTCGTATTTGTCCACCATTCTGGCATCACCATCGTCTCATCCCTTCTGCAATAGGCAAGCAGGAGCAAGTGACATCTATTAAATCATCAGTCATAGGTATAAACTGCACTATTTCGCGGACCTCAGTCGAGGACGCGCGGCCTGCCCAATGTCACGCCGGAGCCCGGCGGCAGCGGCATCTCGACCACGACCGGCTCATCGAAGGTGCTGAGCGCCTCCTGCGCCTGCGCCGGCTCCTCTGCCCGGACGGCACGTATGCCATGCGCCTCTGCCAGCTTTACATAGTCCGGGGGATCCGAGTAGCACACGCCGTATGTCCTGCCGTAGACGGTCTCCTGCAGCTGCTTGATCAGCCCGAGGGCTCGGTTGTTGAAGACGCAGAATGCGATCGCCAGCCCGTTCTCCTTGGCGGTCGAGAGCTCGGAGCAGGACATCTGGAATCCGCCGTCTCCCATGACGGCTATGACCTTCCTCGCCGGCTGGGCGAGCTTGGCGCCTATCGCGGCGGGGAGGGCGTAACCCATCGCGGATAGGTTCCCTGAGATGAGGACGCCTCTTGGGCGGCTCGGCCTCAAAGAGGCCATGGTCCAGATGGTGTGCTGCCCGATGTCCACCGTGACTGTTGCATCCCTGAACGAGGCGATCGCCTTTGCGAATTCATTGGCGACGCTGCAGTCGGGCGGCTCCTCGACCGGCGCAAGCCAAGGGCTACGCCCGGTTGCAGGGACCCGCGGGAGGAGGTCATCTATGAAGGCGGATACGTCGGACGCGACCCGGATAGAAGCCAGCGGCGTGAAGTTCTTCGGCTCTATGTCTACTTGGACGATGGTGCCCCCCATCGTCGACCCTGCGGTTGTCATGTTGGTGAGCCTGCATCCGAGCGAGATGAGAAGATCGCACCCGGAGAGCGCCCTATTGGCTGACGCGGTCCCCCTCCTCCCGGCAGGTCCGACGGCGAGCGGGTGATCCTCGGGGATTATGCCCCTCCCCATATACGAGGTGGCGACCGGTGACGAGAGGCGCTCTGCCAGCTTCAGGACTTGCTCAGAGGCGCCGGACTGGATGGCACCCCACCCAGCGATGATGGCGGGCGCCTTTGAGGCCCTTAAAGCCGCGATGACGGCGGTGACCATTGCCGGATCGGCGTCCGGCTTCGACAGCTCAGGGGTGTACTTCTTGATCGGCGAGGGCTGCTTCTGGACGTCACCTGGGATGCACACGTGCGCCGGCCCCGGGCAGCCCTCCATAGCCGCCTTGTACGAGTCTGCTACGGCTGTGTGCGCAGAGGCGGCATCCATGAGCTGCACCGTGGACTTGGTCACCGGCTTGAAGATGGACAGGAGGTCCATGTCCTCTATCCACCCCCTGCCCAGCTCGTTTGTCGGGACCTGGCCGGTGATGGCGAGTACCGGCGAGTGGTCGCGGTACGGCACGGCAAGACCCGCTGCCAGGTTGACCGCGCCAGGACCGGAGGTGCCGACGCAGAGGCCGAACCTGCCAGACGCCCTAGCGAAGCCATCCGCGGCGTAAGAGGCGTACTCCTCGTGCCTGACCAGCACGTGCCTTATCGATGATGACGCGAGCGACTCGTAGATGGGCAGCGACCACATTCCAGGTATGCCGAAGGCTACGGTGGTGCCGAGCATCTCAAGGCAGTTGACGGCGGCGTCGGAGGCGTTTGTCATCTTCGGTCAGTTGCTCCATCAGTTGCTCCATCAGTTGCCACACGAGCCTGCCCCTCCGGCGACCGCGCCGGCAGTCCGTTGCGGCATGAGACACATGACCGCCAAGGCAAGGCGCTACTTGTTGTGGGCTTTGTAGTAATTTACGAGCCCGCCGCTTTTGAGTATTTCCTGCAGGAAGGGCGGCAGCGGCGCGGACCTTAGCGCCCCATTCTTGGTCTTCACGCCCCCGGAGTCTAGGTCGATCTCGATGACGTCCCCCTCCCCTACCGCCTTGCTGATGCCCTTCGCCTCTATCAGTGGCAGGCCGTTGTTTATCGCGTTCCGGAAGAATATCCTCGCGAACGACTCAGCGACGACGGCCGCCGCGCCTGCCCACTTTATCGCGAGCGCCGCCTGCTCCCTGCTTGATCCGCACCCGAAGTTCTTGCCGGCAACGATTATGTCGCCCGGCTTTATCTTGGAGCTGAACTCCGGATCCAGCCCCTCGAGCACGTGCTTCGGCCAGACGGTCTTGTCGACCGACCTTAGGTACTTGGCAGGGATTATGACGTCGGTGTCGACGTCGTCCCCGAACTTCCACACCCTTCCCTTGAGCACTACCATCACTAAACCCTCCTCGGATCAGTTATCTTGCCCTCTATGGCGGATGCCGCGACCGCCTGCGGCGACGCAAGGTAGACGGAGGAGCTCCTCGCCCCCATGCGGCCTATGAAGTTCCGGTTGGACGTCGATATGCAGACCTCGTTCTCTCCTATGACGCCCATGTGTACGCCGAGGCACGGTCCGCAGCCGGTGACCCCTATTATTGCGCCCGCCTCGAGGAATACGTCCAGGAGGCCGTCCCTCTGAGCGTCGATGTAGGTCTCCTTCGACGCAGGGATCACGATCATGCGGGTGTCGCGGTGTATCTTCCTGTGCCGGAGCAGCCGCGCCGCCTCGTAGAGGTCCTCGTACCTGCCGTTGGTGCAGGAGCCGAGGAACGCCTGGTCTATGTGGACGCCCTCGACCTCGGATATCGGCTTGACGTTGGCGACGCTCCCGGGGCACGCAACCTGCGGCTCCAGCCTTCCGGCGTCGACCTCGATCTTCGGAACGGGGCGGTCGGTCTTGAACCTCTTGCCGTCAGGCCGGTTGAGGAAGACCGCGGTCTTGTCGTCGGCTTCGATGAAGCCGGTCTTTGCGCCCATCTCGACCGCCATGTTGGACATGGTCATCCTTGATGCCTGGGACATCGCCCTGACCGCCCCACCGGCGAACTCCAGCGCCTTGTATGTCGCGCCGTCTGTGCCTATGACCCTGACGATCTCGAGGATCAGGTCCTTCGACGACACTCGATCGTCCAGGACGCCCGCGCACTCCACCATGAGCGTCTCGGGAACCTTCATCCACGTCTTGCCGGTCGCGAGTATGTAGGCAAGGTCGGTCGCGCCGACGCCGGTCGAGAAGATGCCGAAAGCCCCAAGGGTGCACGTGTGCGAGTCCGCGCCGAAGACGATCTGCCCAGGAGCAACATAGCCCTTCTCCGGTATGACCTGGTGGCATATCCCGTCGCCGAGGTCGTGGAAGCGCGGAATCCCCTGGGCGCGCGCGAACCGCCTGACCTTCGCCTGTAGGGTCGCGCCTTGGTCGTTGTACGGTGGCACGGAGTGGTCGAAGACGATGCCGACCTTCTCCTTGTCATTTATCCGGTCTACGCCCATCTCATCGAGGGCGTCGATGACGAGCGGCCCGGTCCCGTCGTGGAAGTATGCGAAGTCGACGGGGGCCTCGACGAACTCCCCTTCGCTGACCTTCCTTCCGAGGGCGCTCGAGATGATCTTTTCGACAGCCGTGCTGCCCATTGCAATTACCCCGCGTATAGAACGCCGGTCGAATATTTCTAGTTGTTGATTCTGCAACTGCCGAACCGGCTGCGGGGGGCGCATTGATTCAGGGGAACGCCATTATTACATTTTATTATGCGTTATGACAGCATCATAAATAGGTCTTTATAGCTTGATGTGGAGTCTGCATTGCTTCATCAAAAAGAGGCGGTTCTAATGTGCGGAATAGCAGGAGTCATGTTCGACGGCACCGGCGAGACAGGAACCCTACTTATGACGATGCTCAGGGGGCTGCAGCACAGGGGATTGGATTCGGCAGGTGCAGCGTTCTTCAACACTGAGGTCAGGGGCGATGACGAGTATGTCATAAGGGTCTTCACGAAGGACACCGTTGGTGTCATCAGCAAAGTATCCACAGCGATTGCTGAGGCGGGCGGCGACATCCGGAACATCAGCATAAAGACGATGAACGGCTATGGCTTCGACAGGTACATCATTAAGGCAAAGGATGTAGATGTGAGGCGCATCGTTGATAAAATCAACGGCACCGAGGTCTCCAAGGTCCTGAGCGCGGGCAGGAGGATGGACATAATCAAGGACGCGACGACCGTAGACGAGCTGGACAGCAACTTTGAGCTCAGCAAGTTCTCTGGGACCCATGCAATAGGGCACGTCCGGTTCTCCACCGAGAGCAAGGTGGACCTGCTGCATGCCCACCCGTTCCAGTCGTTCGACCACCTTGACGTGGCGCTGGTCCACAATGGCCAGATAACCAACTACTGGAAGAGCAGGGAGAGGCTTGAGAGGCGGGGGTTCAAGTTCCAGACGAACAACGACTCCGAGCTGATAGTCCACTACATAATCGAGAAGCTGAACGAAGGGGAGGGGCTCTCGGACGCGCTTGAGGCGTCCGTGGCTGACCTTGACGGGCCTTTCTCGTACATCGTGTCCACCGGCACCGAGGTCGGCATGGTCAGAGACAAGCTAGGGCTCAGGCCGATGGTACTTCTGGAGGGGGGCAGCATAAGAGCCGTAGCGTCGGAGGAGAGCGCCCTGAGGATGCTAGGCAAGGGAGGTACCGTAAGGAACGTAAAGCCGGGGGAGGCGGTCGTATGGTCAGCGAGGTGAAGGTCATAGACGGGGCAAGGGGCACGGCGCGCGAGCTGAACGAGGCGCTTAGGTCGGTTGCCGGCGCACTCGGGACCGGCGAGGAGGCGGCGGTTGCGATAAATGAGCCTGGGGGCCGCCACCACATAGCGGCCGGGCTTACGGGGCGGCTCTTGATAGAGGTCAGAGGCCCAGTCGGATACTTCGCAGGGACGATGATAGACGGCCCAAATCTGACAATCAGTGGCAACGCGGGATGGTTCCTCGGAGACAACATGACGCGGGGTAGCATAAGCGTCGGCGGGCACGCCGGGAATGGTGCGGGCCAGGGCATCTACGGAGGCAAGATCGTGGTCACGGGTGACGCCGGCGACAGGGTCGGTGCGCTCATGAAAGGTGGGACCGTCATAATCGGTGGAGGCACGGGGATAATGACGGGGCTTTACATGATGGGCGGGGAGGTGATAGTGCTGGGCAGGCTGGGTGACTACGCCGGCGAGTCCATCATGGGCGGCAGGATCTTCTTCGGTGGCGGGGTTCCGGTGCTAGGTAAGAACGCGAAGGTGGAGGCCGCGACCCGTGATGAGGTGGACCACGTGGCGTCGGTCGTCTCGGGCACGGGGCTGATGGTCCCTGACGACCTCAGCAAGATAGTGCCGGAGAACCCAAGGTACTTCGTGAAGATGGATAGCGGCGCCATTAACGGCAGGAGGGAGAGGGTGAGGCACATGGTCACGATAGACCACGGCGTCTGCAGGGCCTGCGGGGTGTGCCAGAAGGTCTGCCCGCAGGGCGTCTTCAGGATGGCCAAGCCGGACTACATGGCGCCCGTCAACGACATGGAGTGCGTCGGCTGCGAGGTCTGCGTCGAGCTGTGCACCTCAAGGGCGATCAGGGTGATGCCGGTGCCGGAGCCGCCCAAGGGGAACTGGAGCGGGCGCGACATCAACGACCTGCAGCTCAAGGCGTCGAAGGGCCACACCCCGGTGAGGGGGATGGGGGCGTGGCAGAGGTTCCCGCACTTTGACGACCTTGTATTCCTCTGCGCCCAGAACTCGAGGCCGCCAATCGACCACTACAGGGAGCCGTGCAGCACCGAGGTTGTCCTTGGGGCGAGGTTTGCTGAGAGGCCGCTCAGGCTGAAGGCGCCTATAATAATTGGGGCGATGTCGTTCGGGGCGGTGAGCAGGGAGGTAAAGCTCGCAGTGGCGAGGGCGGCGACGAGGGTCGGGATAGCGACCAACACCGGAGAGGGGGGCATGCTGAGGGACGAGAGGGGGGCTGCATCGACTCTGATAGCGCAGTATGCCTCCGGCAGGTTCGGGGTTTCGGCTGCCTACCTGCAGATGGCGGATGCCATAGAG
>MAGU01000051.1 GCA_001717025.1 Candidatus Methanomethylicus oleisabuli
ATATAATATATATAATTCAACTATTTTTTATAATAACTTTAAAAAAATATTTACTAAAAAATAGGACGCGAGGCACGGCTTGCATAATCGCCGTTCTGGTCGACTCCTGTTTTACTTCCTAACTTCCAGCCTGATCATCTTCCAGCCGCCTTCATACCCCTTCAGCGAGCTCACGGCGCCTACGACCATGCCCGCAAGCATCTTCTCCACGAACGAATTCAGGTCAATATTCTCATCGTCTATGCACAGCTTTACCTCCATATCAAACCCCCTCCGCCTCTATACCATCTATTACTATCGCGCCCGATCATAAAAAGCGTATCCCGCCTCCATATCGCTAAGCTGTAACCTGGCTGATGCCTCCCCATGCTAGGATGTCTTCTCCGGATATGACTGATAGAAGCCCTTCTTTGACTTCGCCTCTGCCATCGGCTTCCTTAGCCTCTCAATGGAGGCGACAACCATCTCTAGCATGCTGCCCGGTATGCCCACGAGCATCTCATTGGGCTCAAGATCCGTGCTCGACCTTGAGCCGTAGCAGCCGAACCCGAGCTGCACCTCGTTCTTGACATATGCCGAGACTGCGATTCCAGAGCAGACGCACGCCTCGGTCTGAATGTCGAGCGTAAGGTGCCTCCCATCGGAGAATGCCCTGCTGTGGCAAAGCCACATCGCCTGTTCTGCATTCGCCCTCACAATGACGGTGTCAGGCGATATCGTGCATCCTGAGAGTGGGGTCACAAGCACCGCCGAGACCGACCCCGGCATCATCTTAACGTTGGCGCCATGGCACCTCGCAGCCGCCTCTTCGCTATCGAAGAGTCCTAAGGCGCGATGGACCTCCCCCTTGCTAACTTTCTCCTTCACGGCCCCCCCAAAAGAACCCGGCCCCGGACCACAAGCCATCTCATTGGGAAGTATTGCGAGGGAGCGGCCCCAACCCGCCTCCATCGCTGCTTGGCAGAACCTCATCCTCCTCGATGGAATGGCGAAACCGTTTGGGACGGGCTCGCTAGGCTTAATGAACTTGACCGCAACTGGCTTGGTATCAAGGTCTAGAGTTTCAGTTAGCCTCTTGGACAAATCCGCGCAGTCCATGTTGTTTCACTTGAGATTAAACATGGGGGCAGTTAAGATAAATTTATTGTAGCTCTGCCGAAGGGGGGACATCGGTGCTATTGCTCCTCTCCTCGCCACTCCGCTTCCTCAAATGAATGTGGTGAGCTGGCTCTGCCCCTTCATGCGCCTGACGAAGCCTGAAATGTGCACGCCAACTCGCCTGAGCTCTTGCCGGTTCCCTCCCAGGTGCTTCTCGAGGATCTCCTTCACCGCCCTCTTCACTGTTTGCATATCATCGGTCGGTGCCGTTAGGCTCTTTTCCCTCATCCTGATAGTGAGGTCCGTCGTAACCGCGATTATGCCCACCCTCCTGAAGAGCAGCCCCCTCTCTCTTGCCTTTGACACGACGTCTTCGCAGAGCGTGTATGCTGCCTCGAGGACCTTCTTGGGATCATTCGTGTCCTCCTTGAGCGTAACCATCCGGCTTATCGACTCATTCTCCCCCCTTTCTTGGACTGCTTCCTCATCTTCACCATTTGCAGCCCTATGGAAATATGCCCCAAGCGCCCTGCCGAACTCATTGATAAGGGCCGTCTCGTCGAAAGCTGCCAGTTCGCCAACCGTCCTTATGCCAAGTTGCCCCATGCGCTCTGCCGTCTTTCTACCTACCCCGACAAGACTTTCAACTGGCAACGGCGACAGGAAAGCCTTCGAATCCTCGTCATCCACGACCGTCAGCCCGTTGGGCTTGTTAATGTCGGCGGCTATCTTCGCTATTACCTTGTTAGGTCCGACCCCAATCGACAGCGTAAGCGACTCGCTGCCCCAAACTTCGTCTTTTATCTTGCGCGCAAGCTTTTCCGCCTCATGGAAGTTGGCAACCCTGTTGCTGACATCGAGATAAGCCTCGTCGATGCCAACCTGCTCAAACCCGTCCACATTCCTTTTTAGGATCGCCATAACCCTCTCTGAAACCTGCTTGTAGAACTCGTGATCCATGGGCAGGAACCTTGCTTCCGTGCCCAAGAGCCTCTTCTTGGCTAGCGCGATGGGAATGCCCGATCTGACGCCGTACCCCCGTGCTGAATAGTTGGCTGTTGCGACCACGCCGCTCTCCTCAGTCCTGCCAGAATAGACGCAGACGACGACAGGTCTGCCGATCAACGATCTGTCCCTTCTCTCCTCGACCTGCGCATAGAAGTAGTCCAGATCTGCCAACATCACTATTCTGCCCACTTCAGTCGCACCCATCCCTTCTGCCTATCGTCAAGCAGAAAACCTGTTCTGCCTGCAGCTGATCCAAGTAATTAAGCCTCGTTTTTATGTGATGCCCCGCCCACTTATCTTCCATTCTGTCAAGCGACCTGTTGCCGCTAATGTAATGCTACTGCCAGCCGATGCAGAACCTAGTGGGCATGCAAAGAGCCACTTCACCATTGGCAGCTGCTGCCTGCGAAGCCATGCCCCAACGAACAGCTTATTATTGCTGGATGCGCCCATATTCATCTCAACCTGACGCCATTTCCCAACACGGCGAGGGCTCTAGAATGAACGAATCGCTATACCATCTGGGCGAAAAGCTGATCAAATCCATGACCAACAAGGGCGCGAGTGACGTGATAGCGCTCCCTACAAACGTGGAGAGGTTTATGATCAGATTCAGCAATAGCAAGATCACCGTCGTCCAGAGCTGGAGCTCCACCTCGATAGACCTCCTCTCCACATTCGGAAGAAGGCGGATAATCACCAGCTTCGGGGACCTCTCAGAAGAGGCGATAAGTCGCGGAGTTGAGAGGGCCGTGACCGAGGCATCGCAGATGCCTGAGCAGGGCGATGTCACCCCTCCAAAGGGGGGGCGGTTCGCAGACCGGCTGGAGTCTGAAGAGATGGACCTTGAGCGGCTCCGCGACACCGTCTCCGCATCAATAAACGCCGCACTTAAGGAGGGCGCAGAGCGTGTCGCGGGGGTGATGACCGCCACAACGGCGAGGCAGGGCATACTATCGACGACAGGGGCGGAGGGATACGATGAGCGCTCGGGGTATGATCTGAATGTGCGGGCCTTTGGAGGCGGGTCATACGGTCAAGGACTGAGCTGCGCCTTGCGCATCGCCTCGCTCGAGCCTGAGAGGGCAGGCTCAGAGGCCGGCAGGATCGTTAGTCTAAGCCGGAACACGGTCCCATGGGGCGCAGGTAAGTATGACGTGTGCCTCTCTCCTATCATAGGCGCAAATCTGGTCGAACGGCTGGGTCGCGCCTTCTCCGCCTTCAGCGTCGAGACGGGCATGTCCTGCTTGGCGAACCGCCTAGGGGAACGCACCCTCTCTGGTTGCCTGAGCATGGTCGATGATGGGGCCGATCCGCAGAAACTTGGATCGAAGCGGTTTGACGACGAGGGGCAACCGACGAGGTACAACCTGCTTGTTGACGAGGGCGTGATCTCGACATACCTCCACAACTCGTCCACAGCACGGCGATTCAACACTTCGACTACGGGAAATGCCGGATGGATTGCCCCCGGCCCCTGGAACCTCGTGGTTCAGTCCGGCGAAACAAGCGAAGGAGATCTGCTCGAAGATCTGGGGAGGGGGATATTGATTATCAGCAACTGGTACACGCGCTTCCAGAACTACGGGACAGGCGACTTCTCTACTATCTGCCGCGATGGCGCATTCCTCGTTGAGAACGGGGAGATAAAGGGCGCAATAAAGGGGGCAAGGATCAGCGACAACCTCCTAAGACTGTTCCAATCGATAAGGGGCATCGGCAGGAGGCGACAGTGGGTGCATTGGTGGGAGGTCAACACGCCGGTCCTTCTGCCCTCGATGATTGCGTCTGATGTGGCGCTAACGAAAGCGCAAGAGGCGTAGCCGCGGATGCAGACGACGTCTTGGTTTGCTTGACCGCATTCATTAGCGCTACTGCAGCAGGGGCAGGCGCCTAGCATTGACGGACGCGGCATGGTAGGGCGGCATCCGCCGTCGCCTCAAGGTCTGAATCACAATCACCTCGCGCGTTCCTGCCTCTATCGCCATCCGCCGCTCTCTGAACTCATCTACGCCGCCTGACCAATTCAAATAATTAGGTGCGTGAACCTAGTGCTATAGGAAGGTAAGCGCCATTGCGGACGATGAAGGGGTTCAAGGCTCTGATGCCTGTAAGCGACGCCTTATCCTTGGTGCTAAGTAGGTTTGGCGAGTGGACCCCTGGGTCTGAAGAGGTTCTGATTGCTTCGAGTTGCGGGCGGGTCTCGGACGAGCGGGTCGTGTCGTCTGTGGACATACCCCCATTCGACAGATCGGCTGTAGATGGTTACGCCGTCAGGTCAGAGGACACTTACAGCTCATCCAACAATAATCCTGCCGAGCTCGCCCTCAGGGGCACGGCGGAGGCAGGGGGGGCTACACTAGCAGGTCCGGTGCTAGGGGGCAACTGCGTGGAGATATACACCGGCGCGAAGTTGCCCGAAGGGGCAGACTCCGTCGTCATGGCTGAGGACTGCGAGCGCCTCGGAGGGAGGGTGCTGGTATCAAAGCCAGTACCGCGTGGTGCCAACGTCTCGATCAAGGGGGAGGACATACGTATGGGCGACGTAGTCCTCTGTGATCACCGCGTGATCCGGCCATGGCACATAGGCGTCTTGGCGTCGATCGGCCGTCCTATCATCGCCGTGCGGAGGCGCCCCGTCATCGCCATCTTCTCCACCGGCAACGAGCTCGTCGATATAGGCGGCACAGCAGGAAAGGGGGCGCAGAGCATAGTCGACTCGACACGCCCGATGATCGCATCGATGGCATCGGCAGCGGGATGCGCCGTCAATGATGGCGGGATAGTGAGCGACGACCTCGACAGCATATCACGTAAGATGCTCATGCTAGCCCGCACGTCCGATGCTGTATTATCGATAGGAGGGACCTCCGTAGGCGGAAAGGACATGGTCCCTGAGGCCGCCAAGTCGATCTCGAGCGAAGGCGTGATCTTTCACGGAGTGGCAATTAAGCCTGGAAAGCCCTTCGGGTTCGGCGTGGTCGGTGGCAAGCCGCTATTCATGCTGCCTGGCTACCCAGTCTCTGCAATGGTTGGACTCGAGGCGATAGTCCTGCCGCTCCTGAGCCTGTGGTCGGGGGCATGCCCAGCGAAGCGGCAGGTCGTAAAGGCGAGGCTGGCACGCAGGGTGCCTACAACTCCGGGGATAAGGCACTACCTCAGGGTGCACCTCGAGGAGACCGACGGCGGCCTCATCGCATCGCCTATCGCCATCACCGGCTCGGGTTTGCTCTCTTCGATAACAAGGGCCGACGGAATCGTCGTGATAGGCGAGGATTATGAGGGCGTGGAAGAGGGCTCCGAGGTTAGCGTCGAATTATTGGAGGATTGAGCGATGCAGGGCAATAATGGCAATTCGAGCGGCAATGCAAGGAAGATATTCCACAGGCTTGCCTCGATTGAGGAGTCGTATTCTATTCTGCTAGCGAACACCGAGCACGGGACAAAGGAAGAACAGCTTGCACTCTCAAACGCCAGAGGAAGGGTGCTGGCGACCGACGTCTTCTCTGGCGTCGACCTGCCCCCCTTCGACCGTGCAGAGATGGACGGTTACGCCGTTTCGTCAGAGGATATCGAAGGCGCGTCCGACCAGCGCCCGGTGTCTCTCGAGGTCATCTCCTCGATAAGCGCCGGCGACGGCCCATCCGTTGAGGTCAGGCGGGGGGCATGCGCCGAGATCGCAACCGGGGCACCGATACCCCGAGGGGCAGACTCCGTAGTCATGGTTGAGTACACGTCAAGGAATGGGGACACGGTCACTTTCTTCAGGGGGGTAGCGCCCAGCGAGAACGTTGCATCCTCCGGCTCCGACGTCCAGATTGGCGAGATGGTGCTGCGCCAAGGCACGGTCATAGGCACCAGGGAGGTGGCGATTCTATCCGCTATAGGGCTTGCCAGCGTGCGGGTCTTCCAGCTACCCCGTGTTGGGATAATCTCCACCGGCAACGAGCTCGTCCCTCCGGGGGGCAGCCTCTCGTTCGGTAAGATATACGACGTCAACTCGACATCCTTGATGGCGGCGGTGGGTGAGGCGGGAGGTGAGGGCATCTACTACGGGCATGCTAACGATGACTACGATAGCATCAGGTCAGCGATTGAGGATACCATAAATGAGTTCGACCTAGTCCTCCTGTCGGGGGGGACATCTGCGGGCACAGGCGACCTTGCCTATCGCGTCATTGAGGACTTGTGCACCCCTGGCATCCTCGTTCACGGTCTAAAGGTAAAGCCGGGGAAGCCGACGATAGTCGCCTCCCACAAGGGCAAGGCAATCATCGGTCTTCCAGGATACCCCGTCTCCGCACTCGTGATCTTCGACCAGCTCGTTAAGCCGTTTATAGGGCTGATGTCAGGTAACTCCGCAAGGCCTGCGCAACTGCAGCGGGGGCGCCTCGCGCAGCGTGTCAATGGAGCAAAGGGGCGCAGGTGGCTGCTTCCGGTGCACGTCATAAAGTCCCGTGATGCCCCTGTCGTTCACCCGATCATCGCCAGCTCCGGGGCAACAAGCGCACTTGCCAAGGCCGACGGCTACATAGTGGTATCGGAGGAGGTCGAGTACGTGGATGCAGGCGAGGAGGTCATGGTTCGGCTCTTTCCAGGCGAGCAGAGCCCAGACCTTGTTGTAATGGGCAGCCACTGCCCAGGGCTCGACATCCTGCTGCAGCTGCTATACAGGCAGAACGGGATGCGGGCGAAGACGGCCAACATAGGCTCGCAGGGCGGATTGGCCGCGGTCTCGAGGGGGGAGGCCGACATCGCAGGAGCCCATCTGCTCGACCCAAACACCATGACCTACAATGCCCCATTCTTGGCTCAGTTCGGTCTCGCCGGCAGCTGCCTGATGAAGGGGTACCGACGCCTGCAGGGGATAATGGTCCCGCGCGGCAACCCCTGTGGCATCCGGTGCCTGGGCGACATAATCGGAAGGGACGTCATCTTCGTCAACCGCAACAGGGGGTCAGGCACACGCGTGCTGATCGATATGGAACTCTCCAAGGCTGCTTCCGCTAGGGGGATCGACTTCGGCACCATCGCCAAGCACGTGAGGGGGTACCGGTGGGAGGCGAAGACCCACTCTGCTGTAGGCGCTGCCATTAGTCAGGGTCGCGCGGACGTGGGCGTGGGCGTCAAGAGCGTCGCCGTGTCTTACGGGTTGGACTTCATCCCGATCTCAGACGAGGAGTATGACTTCATCATCAACCCCTCCTCAGCGGAGAAGCCCGCTGTTGCCGCATTCAAGGCTTGCCTCAAGTCAGAGGCTTTCCGGAAGGCTATCGCCGCGTTGCCGGGCTACTCGCCTTGGGGCGATGCTGCGACATAGCCCTCACTAGACGCCCTGCGGCACAGTCGCAGTAGACGCACCGCCGCGGCTATGCCCACAATCACCATTCTTGCTGATTGTCCGACCTCGAGGCATCCAGTTGCTGGGGCAGGGTCATTACAATTAGGGATGGCAGGAGGCCCGAGACCGGCGCTATCGCTATCGCTATCGCTATGCAGAATATCGAGTGGTGGACGGTGAGCCAGACCATCCATGCCCATTGACCACAAATGGCCTGCCGAAGTGGCCTACGACGCAGACGTCTATCTATGGTGGATCAAAGAAGCTCTTGACCATCAAGCCCTCCTTAACTATCCCGTACGCTCCTCCACAAGAAGGGCTGAGCTGAAGCCTTTCCGCCGCTTCACCTTCAGCTCCCTGATCCTAGCGCCGCTCCCGTAGAAGCAAGATGTGATGGCTAGGATGAACGGGCTAGAACTCAGCCAGCGGCGCCTAGCCGGAGAGGCGCCATCCGATTGCGGGTGCTAGGGAGAACCGTTTGACCGGCGGACGCGCCTTGCCACCATTGCTTTTACCAAAATCCGCCCCGATCAAGAACGAAGGGCGGCTGTGTCGCATCTCCTCCACTCCGAAGTCTTAAAGCGCCCCACTCACCATGGTGGAGTATTGTAATCGGCGTTGCCGATGAGCGATTTGGCATATCCCCCTCTATCTGCTCTCCGAGGAGTTTTGTCAGCCACGCGTTCGCAGGATTTTATTCGCTCTTGGCATCGGGAATCGCTGCCAGAAGCACAGGATACTTGGCGCGGCGGCACAGCATTCGATGCCCGCCATATGAGAGCGTCGCCGCGTCAGGCGGAGATAACGATGTTCGGCTTGTAGGACAGGGGGGGTGAGGGTCATCATAGCTGTGCCGTTCAACCGCATCCCTGTCTGTGGATGAATGGCGTGGGGCGGCGAGCCGTGCATAATTAGTCAGGCGAAGGACCACAACCTTTTTCTTAGCCACGATTAGTTAGTGATACATTCGAGATGATGATTATGCCTCCAATGTTGCCTCCTAACGTGAGCGTGAGCGTAGGCTTCTCACAGATCAATGGTGAGAAGCTTATGGATCTTGAGAAAGGGATGGTGAACCTACAGGTCACAACAAACATTAGCATAACCCGTGCCGTTCAGTTTGAGGGCGGCATTGATTTCGGCTTCGTCTTTGCCGTAAACTATAACCCCGCCGTTGCGAACCTGACGCTCAAGGGCTCCATCAAGGCGGCAGGCGGGCAGAGCGAGATCGGCGAGCTGAAGAAGGCATTCGATGAGAAGAAGACCCTCCCGCCAGGTCTATTGCAGGCAATATCCAACGCTGCGTTCATAGAGTGCATCCTGCTCGCTAGGTCGCTGAACATACCCCCGCCGATACCCCTGCCAATCATACAGTCGCAGGAGCAGCAGAAGCCCAAGATTGGTCCGAACCCAAGCTATATCGCCTGATCGGCACTGCGCCCCCTCCCCTCTAAATTTGCCAGCTCCGCTCAATAAGCGGGCGGCCGCTCACGGCGCCCTTCCCGCGCCATGTCCTTCAGCGATCCTGCAGGATGCTAGGTCCTTGCAAAGCTCTCTGCAGCAGACCTCTGGCTCGTTGAGCAGCTCTAGGAACCTGCGCTCCAACCCGAATTTCTTCTGGCACCATGGGTGCTCATATGCAACGAGCTCGTACCTCTTAGCGACCTCCTTTCCCTCCTCCGTCTTCTTGAAGCACTCCCAGCATAGGTCGTAGCTGGCCCTCCTGTAGCCCTTTCCGCAAGACGGGCAGAGTGTCATGCCCTTCTGGCGGGCAAAGTGGCACCTCTTGCAGAGCACGATGCAGTCTGCGAGGCTTCTGCACTTCGCCTGCGCCTCGCTCCTCTCTGCCATCAACCTCTCCTTGATCTGGTCGGAGTATTTTTCCCAGAATGACTTCCATTGCTCAGGCGAGACCCTGCCGGTCTTGACGGTTCTCCTCTCCGGAGAATCGAACTCTGCCCTGCAGTTCCTGCACTTGAGGGCTGGACTCTTCCGCTTCCGGCGCGCAAACGACGTGCCGCCGCAATGAGGGCACCGCTCAAGCAACAGCTCTACCTCGGAATACTCGCCCGCATCAATCCGTTCCCTGAGCAGCTTAGCGGACGCCTCCTTCATCTGGGATATGTAAGGCGGCAGAGGCGCCCTCGCCGCAACGACAAGCCCGCTTGATGAGCCGCACCAGTCGCACCTCTTCCCCGACAGGAACTTAGCCCTCCTCTCCTCCCGCTCCCTTCCCTGTAGCGCCCTCCTTCTGTTCCACGCCTCTGTCGAGCCGCTCAACTAGTCGCACCCTTGATGACGATATCTGCCCTTATTACTATAACTTTAATCTTTCTTGGAGATAAAACTGCGATTGACTACTTAGTGAAAGAAGAATAGGGCACCTGTGCATAAAGGTGGGCAACGGCTGACAGTTGAAACACTCATCACCGACGAGGCTTTAATATTAGCCAAATATCTAAGAGATGAAGTAGAGCTATGGGCACCGAGGATAGCTGGAGTTTAATGCCAATGCTAATACCAAAAGCCGACAAGAGTAAGAGATTGCAAATCGGGTTTACCAAGACCTGCGATTGTCCTCCAAAGAATATCAGTTGCGTCACGGCAAAGGACTGGCTAAGGGGGATGGTGACGATTAAGGAATTCTATTATGAAGGTCGTGACATTCGGGACAAGGATGTCCATCCCGCAGTATTCCCAATCTCCTTGCCTGCCCATTTTATTAAACTGCTCACTCATAAGGGAGCGCTTGTTCTTGACCCATTCATGGGGATAGGCTCGACCTTGGTTGCCGCACAGGACTTGGAGCGCAACGCCGTTGGCTTTGACCTTCAGCAGAAGTACGCAGATGTTGCGCTCACGAGGCTATCCCAAAGCAGATTCGGGGAGAAGACAAGCCAGTTGGCAATAGTAGACGATGCCCACAACATTGCAGATTATCTAGATGAGGAGACCGTGGCATTGAGCATAACGTCGCCACCTTACCCTCATTTTCTCACTCGCAAGAGAGAGAACAAGAGCATGAGGGGCGACCTGCGCAAGAATGGTCATTACCACAAGATACAGCAGTACTCAAACGACCCGCGCGACTTAGGGTTAATGGACCACGACTCTTATGAAAAGACCTTGACCGAGATTTATAGAGGAATATTACCTCTCATGAAGAAGAGAGGGCACTGCATCATCAATGTGAACGATTTGTGGGAGGAGAATAAGCGCTATCCCACTCACATCTACGTTATTGAGGCATTGGCGAAGGCGGGCTTTGAGTTCAGGAACACATTCATCTGGGACAAGCGAAACCTCGTCAACCAAGTAGGAATTTTCGGATGGCCAAACAACTTCATTTCATTAGGAACTACGATGGA
This sequence comes from Candidatus Methanomethylicus oleisabuli, assembly GCA_001717025.1. Taxonomy (GTDB): domain Archaea; phylum Thermoproteota; class Methanomethylicia; order Methanomethylicales; family Methanomethylicaceae; genus Methanomethylicus; species Methanomethylicus oleisabuli. The sequence goes on from MAGU01000051.1 coordinate 10,816, forward strand.
GTATATACTCGACTTCTGGAGACCCGATTGATCGCAATCATCTATGTCTTGATGGTGGCGCTTTGTATGCCTGCAGGCTTATTGGCAAATCCGAGAGCTTGTGGAACTCTTTGGTCAGGAAGTTGCCAAACTTCTCATACAGCTCATCGTTAATGTAGATCTCCTTCATTCCCCTGCTTATCATGTCCTCAGCTTTCGTCCTGTTGAAATCCGGGTCTGGTAGGAACAGAACGAACATGCCCTTGGGAATCTGAACACATCAATGTCTTCTGACCATCGTTCCCTCAACGTCCTCTTGACTGCGACAGCCACGCCCCTTTCGGGGGTTGATGAGAGAACATCGTTAGATGGAATCACAAGATCAGGTCGATAGCCCTTATCCTTAATCCTTCCCTTCTCGCAGGGAATGCCCATCGCGTTAAGGACTAACCGGAGGATGCCTTCTTAGGATGATCCACCTCTCGCCCTTCTCGTATTCGATATACTCGTGACCAAGTTATCGGTTATGAACGCTCTAGACGCCATATCTGCATCTTTCTTTGAGAGCCCTTCACGTATCAATTTGCTGCGCACGGCCTGCACCTCCTCCTTAAGATAGATCTCATGCGCCTTCTTCTCAATCTCCTCTACGACCTTCGCAAAATTGCTGCCATTCACAAGCTCGTTTAGACTCGCGCTCTTCTTTTCACGAATAACTTCTGCAATCCCCCTTTGCAGTATCTCATCTACCAGTGGGATGTCCAATTTTGCCAACTTACTGCCTCATTCTGTTCATCTACTCTTTATGTTAATAAACCGCTCTGCAAAAATCCAAGATCAACTCTGCACTCCGATCCGCAGATGACTACGAGTCAGTACAAACGTATGTGTGGAGATCTGATTTTTACTTTAAAAAGGGCATGTTTTTTATGCAAAAAGGGACAACTATATTGCCGTGAGGATCATCCGTTAAAGTTGAAGAGCGTGTTATGATGATCAAATTGACTAAGGTTACCGCCTCCGCACCCGGCAAGGTCGCCCTCTTCGGGGAGCACGCTGTCGTATATGGGTACCCTGCTATGGCAGGCGCGATAGACCGGCGCGTCTATGTCTCCGTAGAGGAGAGGAGCGACGACCTGATCAAGATCCATGCGATGGACTTGAGCGTGCCTGGCATCGTGCTTACGATAGGCGGGACCGGAAAGGACGTTGCCGTCGAGACCGATTACAGACGCATCATGGATGCCGTTGGCTACGTTCGGAAGGCAATTGAGGTCACCTCGAACATATGCGACCTGAAGAAGGGAGTAACCGTCCACATAAGGTCGGAGATGCCGGTGGGTGCCGGTCTAGGGACCTCAGCGGCTGTGAGCGTAGCGACCATTATGGCATACTCTGCTGTTGGAGGTCATGCACTAAACAGCGAGGAGGTCTCCGCGCTCGGACACAGGGTCGAGCTTGAGGTACAGGGCGCCGCCAGCCCAATGGACTCCGCAGTAGCGGCCCATGGCGGCATACTCCTTATCCGTCCGATGCTCAGAGAGGCCTCGCTGACGCCGGTTAAGGCTGAACTTGGTCTGCCGCTCGTCGTAGGGTATACCCCTAGAGAGTGTGGCACAGGAGAGATGCTGCGCAGGGTCAGGAACCTGAGGGACGCGGCGCCGGAGTCCGTGGACTCGATCCTATGCTCGATCGGGAAGGTGGTCTCTGAGGCGGATTCTGCCATGAGGAGCGGTGACCTCCGGAGGGTTGGCATGCTTATGAACGTCAACCATGGCCTCCTCGAGTCGCTCGGTGTATCGACAAAGAAGATCAACGAGATGGTCTACTCTGCCCGATCAGCCGGTGCTTTGGGGTCGAAGCTGACCGGCGCTGGCGGCGGGGGGTGCATGATCTCGCTCTGCCCGGACAGGGAGGCTGAGGTCATGACTGCCATATCAGTAGCGGGGGGCACGGCATTCATATCTTCCATATCAAGTAGGGGCGTCTGCATCGAGAAGGGCGAGAGCATCTAGCCACTTACACGCCTGCCTTTAATACCTCCTCTGAAAGCTCCTATGCAATCATCAATCTTTGGGGCTATCTTCTCCGAGAGCCTTAACAATTCGCCATCGCTTCCATGCCATCGCCCTGTCCAGTCGATGCCTTTGCAAGTAGACGCTGCCAAAATGTGCCTCTTGGTTACTATGAACGGGTGGCGCCTGCACGTATCCGGTCTAAGGTCGTAGTGGCTGCACCTGCTACCTTCGAGGAAGACGCATGCGTCGTCGACCATCTTCATCTTCCGCTCAGCACCCGTCAGTGCAATCTCCTCCTCGCTCATCGGCTCCGTGCATGCCTCTGCATATTTCCCGAGCCTAATGATGTCTCCTCCAAACAGTGCGATGACCTTTCCGGTACAGCAACGCGCACATAATGTGCATTCAAATGCCGGGATGTAGCAGGATAGCAACATCTCTATCTGCGGAACAGGCTCCACGTCTTTCACCGTTGCGTGGTCTCTGCTTGACCTTCTTGTTGCCTTAACCATATCTTTGCGCCTGTCCATGACATTTCATATTCATATCATAACTGCTTTGCCATCGCCGCTAAAATCTTTAACTGAAATGGTAATTTTTATATGGCTGGATTATCTATCCATATTATTTGATGGCTATGAGAACCAATCTATGGGCGATCGTCTCTGTGGTCTTTCTTGTGTGGGCCGTGGCTGCAACCTCGATGGCAGCAAGCTACTTCCAGACAACCCAGAACCAGCAGAAGATTATAGACAGTATGCAGGACCTTATAGATGAAGTTACGATAAAAGCGAGCATTGCTATCGACTATGGAAATGGTACTACCGTTTGGTATAACGATACAGTATTTCCTGTCGGCATTAACCTGTTCAACGCTACCCTGAAGATTGCCAACCTCACATACTACACTTCGTACGATGTCTTTGTAACCGGAATTAATGGCGTAATGCAGAATGCCACAAGCGGGCAGTTCTGGGTATATGAGGTCTGGAATAATGGGACATGGGAAATTGACTGGTCTACGACAGTAACCACCTTCGTCGTCGGTAACCACCAGCTCATTAGGTGGTCTCTACATGCTTGGGCCTAAGGACTAATTGCGAACGCATATGCCTATTCAGGACGGTCACTTGCAAAAGGATATTCAACGACGGCTTTTTTTATTTTTTACCATCTTGATGAAGATGCCCCTCGATGTGCGATGCTTCAGCTCATAACTTTGTTATTTTGTTCTTTAGCAACACATTCGCAATTGCAACTACCAATATTGCCGTGACCCCCTCAGTGACAGGGCCCATGCCGTACACGTATCCCCCTCCCACCGGCATGAATAATCCCAATATGCCCCATAATAGGGCGACCGACAACGCCGTTCCTGAAAAAACAAATAACGCAATGGAGCTTAACACGTCAAATGCAAGCATGATCAAGTATGTCCCTACCCCTACCCCTATCTTGGATATGGCTGTCCTATTGCTTCTCTTCCAGATCAATCCCGAGATAATGCCTATGCCTCCCATCAGAAGCATGTTTGTAATCGTCCATAGGCCCGCCAGTCCAATAAAAATGTCTGAGATCAGATATGAGCCCACGCCAACTACAAGCCCTATAACCGGCCCAAGAATTATCCCTGAGACTATGGTAAAGACGCCTGGGAAGTTGACGAATTGGATCGGACCTACTATCGATGCCTTCATCACTCTCAAGGTCACTGCCAACGCTATCATCAAGGCGGTGTATGCAATCCTCTTGCTCCGGCTGCGCATAATCCCATCGTTAAACATAATATGGATAGTATATCCATCCATATTAAAAACTATCGCGTATCGGAGAGGATATAAGTTTCTGGCAATATCTCCTCTCATTCAGGTGCATTCCTTTGGTCGACCAGAATCAGATCCTTGGACTCTTGAAGACGGTTGTCGACAATGAGCTGAATATGGACATAGTGACCGCCGGCATGGTAAGGTCACTCCGCGTAGATGGATCTTCGGTTTATGTTAATATCGCATTGACATCAGACAAGTGCCCCATGGGCCAGAAGATAAAGGAGGAAGTCGAGGAGACCATCAAGAGCATGGAGGGCGTTGAATCTGTCAACATCGAGCTGTCTGCCATGAATGCGGATGAGCAGAATGCCCTGCTGGAGAAGCTCAAGGAGAGGGGCTCCAGGGCGGCCGCTCCTGCACCGCCTGAGAAGTTGCCGAAGAAGGACATAAAGCAGATCATAGCCGTCTTATCCGGCAAGGGCGGAGTCGGAAAATCCACGGTGACTTCGATGCTCGCTGTGGAGCTATCAAGGCGTGGGTTCAAGGTGGGCGTCCTAGACGCCGACATAACCGGTCCCAGCATCCCCAAGATGTTCGGCGTCATCGAGGCGCCGTTCGTCCTTGAAGGCAGGATCATCCCTGCCTCGTCGAAGGGCGGCATCAAGATCATGTCAATGAACCTGCTGCTGGGCGGGGAGGAGGACGCACCAGTCATCTGGCGCGGTCCCCTCATAAGCAGCGCGATCCGGCAGTTCTTCACCGACGTGGACTGGGCGGAGCTAGATTATTTGGTCGTCGACCTCCCTCCTGGCACGAGCGACGCGCAGCTCACCGTTCTACAGCTGATACCCGTTGACGGGATAGTCGTGGTCTCATCCCCGCAAGAATTGGCCAGCGTCATCGTAGGAAAGGCGGTTACGATGTCTAAGCGCCTTGCCGTGCCCATACTGGGGGTAATCGAAAACATGAGCTACGTTAAGTGCCCGCACTGCGGCGTGCAGATAAACATCTTCGGCGAGTCGCGCGGGCACCTGCTTGCAGACGGTATCAACACGAAGTATCTGGGCGCGCTGCCGATCGACCCTGCGCTATCCAAGGCTTGCGATGAGGGTAAGATCGAGGAATACACCAGCGACGCCTTCAAGGCAGTCGCGGCAAAACTCCTCGGCTGATCGGTGATGCTTCAATTGTCAGATGAAGAACAAGCGCCCCAAAAGAAGAAGATGGATTACGCAATAGTGCCCGCTATACTCAAGGATGCCGAGGGTATAGCCGCGGTTCTCCGCGCCTCTTTCCCCGGGGATGCCGCTCATTACAAGGTCCATAGCTGGGGCGAAGAAGCAAGGCAGATCATGCGCACGAACAAGAACTGGCTCTGCCTAGTCGCAATGAGTGAGGGGGAGATTATTGGGCTAATTGCATGCCGGCACCTGAAGACGAAGCCGCTACCTACCATCAGGATAGAGTGGCTTGCCGTATCGCCCGACGCGCGTGGGATGGGGGTAGGAAAATCCCTCATTGAGGCAGTAAAGCAGTGGTCGAGCGAGTCGTTTGGAGAGCAAACTGTCAGGCTGACGCTTAGGGCGAGGAGCGAGCGGCAGGACTTTTACAGGAAGATGGGCTTCAGATGCTACGGCAAGGGCTGGATGAAGATGCGTACCGATTAATCATTCGAGCGGCTCTTTGAAATCCGCCACTGAGTCAGCGCCATCGCGGCTGACGCCACGAGCGCGAATGCCGCTCCATAGCCGAAGGTCGCCGCGCTACCCAGCGCGCTGAATATGAATCCTGCTGCTAGGTTCGTTGGCAGCGCCACTATCCCGATGGCGGTATTGTATATCCCGTATGCCGTGCCTTTGTATTCGTATGGCACGAGGCTTGGGACGATCGCCCTCTGCGACGTCTCAATAACCCCTTGGTGCAGTCCGAAGAGTGCTGCACCAACTACAAATATATGAGTGCTCGGCGCCAGCGATATGGTTAGGAATGACGTGAAGAGTAAAGCATAGCCAATTTGGACTGCCTTGAACCTTCCCAGTCTGTCTGATATCACTCCTGCCGGGTAGCCTGCAAGTACGTGGCATGCTTGAATGCCAGCATAGAGGAGTGCGGTATACTCTGTAGGCAATCCCATCTCGATGCCCCTCAGCAGTATGAACGAGTAGCTTATAGCCGCAACAGCATAGAGCGTGGCAGATCCAATGAACATCGAGAACGTCCCGTTCATTATCTTAGTCGCCCCCTTGAGGGCGGTCTTGTCCGCGTTCTGCCTTCGCTTCGGCTCTTTCACGAATATAGACAGGACCGCAACTGCTATGCTTCCGGGTATTATGGTGAAGAGGAATATTCCTCCAAACCCTAAGGGGGAAAGGAGTGCGAACGCAAGCAGCGGTCCCACGACTGCGCCCAGTTGGTCTAGGGTCCTGTGAATCCCGAACGCCTTGCCCATCTTACTCTCCTCTGCGCCGTCTGCGATTATGGCGTCTCGGGGCGGCGTCCTTATTCCCTTGCCGATTCTGTCAGCCATCCTCAGAGCCATCACCTGAGGCCAGCTCGAGACCAACCCCATAAGCGGCTTGACGAAGTTCGACAGGCTATATCCCGCCATTGTGAGCCGCTTTCTGTCTCCTGTCTTGTCCGCGACTACCCCTGCCGCAAGCTTCAGGAACGAGGTCAGGCTCTCTGCAACACCCTCTATTGTTCCGATGATCTCGGGGGCGGTGCCAAGGGTGACGAACAGGAATGCCGGCAGCACTGCTGCTATCAGCTCGGTGCTCACATCCGTGAAGAAGCTGACAACTCCTAGGAAGAGTATGTTCGAGGACACCCCTAGGAAGAGCCTGTCCTTACCCATCATGCTCGCATCATCTCCAATGCCTATCCGAGCTCAGCTTTTGCCACTCATGAATAGCCTGTGGCATCCTGGTTCACGGCAAAAAATAATGGGTGAGGCGGCATCCTTGATGTTGGGCTGGCTAAACGCCCTTGGCATACTTCACGGCCCTCTCGACAAGCTCCGCAGCCTTGCCTGTGTAGTTCTCCGCGTTTGTAAGTGCCTCGATCTCGCTCCTACTCAGGCACGCCGTTACCTCCGGCATCTCTGCCAGCACGTCTCCGATGGCTTTTCCCTCGTTGAACGCCTTAACTGAAGCCTGCCTCATAAGCTCGTGGGCCTTCTGCCTCCCAACCCCCCTCTTTGCAAGAGCCATCATCACAGCCTCCGTCAAGATCATTCCCTTCGTTAGTCCGAGGTTCCGCCTCATATTCTCAGGGAATACCCTCAGCCCTCCCATAACCTTGGTAGTCGTGATGAGCATCTCATCAAGGATTATGAACGCCATCGGGATCTCAAACCTCTCGCTACTGGAGTCGGTCAGATCCCTCTCATGCCAGAGTGGCACGTTCTCCAGAGCCGGTACTACTAGCCCTCTCATCACCTTTGCCAGCCCCGAGACCTTCTCGCAGTCCACTGGGTTCTGCTTGTGTGGCATCGTGCTGCTCCCTACCTGGGCCTTAGCTTCGAACCCCTCCGCCGCCTCCATTATCTCCGTCCGCTGCAGGTTCCTGATCTCGGTAGCAATGCGATCGAGCCCCGAGGCTGCGATGGCTGCCCAGCATACGAACTCTGCGATCCTGTCCCTACACACAACCTGCGTGGTGATGACTGCCGGGCTGAGCTTGAGCCTCTCCATGACGAGCCTCTCTACCATTAATGCCTTATCGCCTTGGCTTGACATCGTCCCAACGGCACCACTCATCTTGCCTGCCACGAGGCGCGGCTTCAGTTCCCTGAGCCTCTCCAAGTTCCTTGCCGCCTCAGCCGCATAGACCGCCATCTTGAACCCGAACGTTATCGGTATCGCATGCTGACCGTGAGTCCTCCCGACCTCCACCAAATCCTTATACTTCAACGCGAGGTCACAGAGCAGATCCTTGAGCGACTCAATTCTTGCTTCGAGCAGATCCACGCCATCCCTCATGATCAATGCCCAGCTCGTATCGACGATGTCGTAGCTAGTCGCCCCCCAGTGGACATACTTCCCACTGCCATCGGGGCCGCACTCCTCTGACAGGGCCTCTACCATTGCCATGATGTCGTGATGAGTCTTCTTCTCCCTCTCCTTGACCTTCTCCGGGGTAACCTTACCCGTGTTTGCGTTCCTGCCTATCTCCTCAGCAGCCTCTTTTGGGATCTCTCCAAGCTCGGCGAGAGCATAAGCGAGCGCAGCCTCAACATCCAAGTAGCGCTGCAGCCGCCCCTCCTCATCGAAGAGTTCCTTCATCTCCTTGCTTCCATACCTTCCAGTGTCGATTGGGCAGACGGGCATTTTATCAAATCTCCAAGTGAGTGAGTTACTCCGCAAACCATTCATAAACTTACGCATTATCTTAATATACAACTTGTGCCCGTTTCAATTTGCTGATTTGAGCCTGTTTTGATCTAACAAAAGTGTACAAATTATTATTTTGTACACATTCGGATAATTTATATATGACTTATCACAAATATACAACCAGCATTGTTGTTAGTGGGTGTTTTTCGATGAATGGACACATTACACCTAAGCCCAAGCCCGCCTCTCAAAGGCTCTCTCTCATCATCGCCTTCTCGCTTATGGCTGTCGGTCTTATCGGCGTAATGGCTGCGAGTATTTACTCTGATTTTATCTTGCTTATGGCTTTTGTCGAGATAACTACCGTCGCGATGTTCTTCATCCTCATCCTCAGCCTTATCCCGGCGTACTTCCCTGATCATGTTGATGCCGAGTCTATATTCTACAGCGGTCTTGCAAAGGAGCCGTATATGTCAAACGATTGGGTATACCGGCCGAACGTCCCTCTGCTCAACGTTGGATACGACCACGATTGGGACCACTATTATGACCGGAAGGCAGTGAGGGTGGAACCGCAATGATGGAGAACTCGATCCTTCCATTGGTAGCCCCCCTCGCCCTCCTCGTCGGCGGCATACTTGCCCCGCTCGTCTCGAAGGGAGGGAAGGGGATGCTCTCCATACTCTCCGTATTCTTCATCGCAGCTATTGGCGCAAACACGTTCATGCTCCTCACCGTCGGTGAGGGCGCCCTTTACTATCCTGCGCCGGCGGGCATAGTCATAAACGCCTCGTCAGCATTTGTCATCGAGCTGGCGCTAATCCTGGGCTTCCTGGGCGCGGTGTACAGCCTACAGTACTTCGTAGACAGCACCCACTTGGGCGCCTTCTACACCCTGTACTGCATATTCGTCGCATCCCTCGTCGTGATGGCGTCCTCCTTCAACATGCTCATAATATATACCTGCTTCGAGGCTAGCACCATCGCCGGCGGCATCCTAATACTGTTCACCCGTAGGACGTCCGCCACGAAGGCGGCGGTCCGCTTCTTCATAATGAGCGTCATTGGCGCTTTGATAATTCTCGTAGGCATACTCTACCAGAACTATGCCACTGGCGCCTTCATGCTCAGCGCATCCGCATTCGAGTCGCTGGCAGCGTCCGACCTGGTCTTGCTAGCCGCCATATACTCCATAGGATTCAGCATTAAGGTCGGCGTCTTCCCGTTTGGACTCCTGTGGCTCCCGTCCGCCCATAGCGAGGCGCCAACCCCAGTCAGCGCCATACTCAGCGGGGTGATGGTCCAGATGGCGGCATTCGCCGTCGCCCGCATAGTCGGAGTGATGGCGCCCCAGAGTGCAACGCTTGCTTATCTGCTGATCGGCATGGGCGCCCTCAGCGTGATAGTGGGCGCATCGCTCGCGGCGGTTGAGGCGACCGCTGGAAGCAAGTGGTCCCGCTTCCATGTAGGCGCGGTCAATATAAGGGGCATAAAGCGCATATGGGCGTTCTCCACCTCCTCTGAGGTCGGCGTCTTCTACATCCTCATCGGGCTAGGCATACTCGAACCTGCCCTGTTGCCGGTCTTCTTCGTGGGCATCCTCCTCCACTTCCTCAATCACGGTCTCGCAAAGGCGCTACTCTTCTTCGACAGTGGCTTCATCATTGAGACGAGCAGGGTCGCGGACCTCTCTGTGCTCAAAGGCATGGGGCGCAAGCTCGGCCCTAACGGGATGACCTACCTAGTCGGCGGCTTCTCGCTTGCTCTGATACCTGGAACCCTTGGATACACCACGTTCAGGGAGTTCACGTCCCCCAACGTCAGCATATACCTTACCGCTACGGTCTTCGCCGCTGCAGCGCTCATATTCTTCTCCACCGTTTACTCGTTGCGCTGCTTCGCGTCTGGCAAGCCCAAAGCTAAGGTGGAGTACTTGGGGACGCAGGAGGGGGGCCACGCGCTGCTCAGACTACCTGGCATAGTCATAGCCGTATGCATCCTCGTCCTTGGCATAATAATTACTCTGGGGGCAAACAACATAGCCTTCCAAGGCACATTCATGCAGATTGAGGAGTGGCTCGAGATGGCAGCCACGACGATATTCCACGAAACGGCGGTATTGGGGGTGGGCCTCTAATGGTGACGGCACACAAGTATAGCCCTCCGGCATTCCACGTTCTCGCACCGAGGATCCAGAAGCGGCTAGGCGAGCCGATAACCGTCCCCGGGACTGATGAGAAGGTTACCGACTTGGTCGTTGTCCACGACCCAAACAAGTGCACTGGTTGCAACCAGTGCATGATCGGGTGCGCCTACAAGCACTACCGGACGTTCGACAGGAGCTTCGCTCTGCTCTACGTCAACGAGTCGCCAGACAAGAACGGCTTCTACGTCAATGCCAACTGCCAGCACTGCGTCTTCCCCATGTGCCTAGCATCGTGCCCCAAGGAGGCGATATACAAGGACGAGAAGGGTATCGTCCGGATCTCTCCTCTGCTATGCGTTGGCTGCGGCACTTGCAACCAGGCTTGCCCTATTGGCATACCACGCCTGGATGATGAACGCAAGATCTTCGTGAAGTGCGACTTCTGCGACGGCGATTACCCGATGTGCTACCAGATGTGCAGTACAGGCGCGCTGAAGTTGCTGCCTCGCAAGGAGGCGTTCGAGCTGGTCAAGAAGCTTAGGAGCGTGTGATCAGGTGTCAAGCGAACCGAAACCTCTGAAGAGCTGGATCAGGCTGCTTGAGGCAGGGAAGAAGATGACGTCCCACAAGCAGGACGAAGAGAGCATACTCTACCCGCTACGCCGGACCTTCAGGCCTGTCGCTCCTGACATCACCAAAGGGTCGCTTAAGCGGGACTTTGAGCAGGGTCTGGTATACTACGTTGGTGACGAAATCGAGGATGACCGGGCAGCCTGCGGACTCGATAGGCTGCCCCCCACTGGACGGATTTACCCCGACGCCGTTGTGAAGAAGAGGGTGATCCTCGAGGAAGCAGGCGTCTTCAAGAAGACCGCCTACAACAAGAAGAAGGGGACTTTTGATTACTGAACGCGATTGGTGGTACCCATGTCTGTTGCTAAACCAAATTTAAACTCAAAGGTCGAATCGAATAATGCCTCGAATGGCGCCTCAGAGTCTCTGAACTTATCCAGCAACAATGTGAAACCGACGAAGTATGGCTACTTCTTGGGCTGCGTGATGCCCGCGAAGATGCCGTGGGCGGAGAAGGCAACGATGATCATATCAAAGCACCTTGGGCTGGACTTTGGTTACATGAAGGAGGCGCTCTGCTGCGCTAGACCTGGGGTGTGGAAGGCAATAAGCCCTGACTGGTGGCTCAGCCTAACGGCGCAGAACCTCGCAAATGCCGAAAAGCAGGGGATAACCATCGTCGATACATGCAACGGTTGCTGGATCTCACACTACGAGGCCATAAAAGAGCTCACCGAGGAGCCCGAGAAGATGAAGATGGTCAACGATCAACTCGCGAAGGTCGATCTGCATCTTAAGGGAGACGTAAAGGTCAAGCATTACCTTGAGCTCCTCCACGACGATGTGGGCATGGAGAAGATCGTCTCACGCGTCGTGCGCCCGCTAACCGGAATAAGGGTCATGAGGCACATCGGTTGCCACGCAAGGAAGCACGACGAGACGTTGCCAAACGATTTCGACGAGATCCTCAGGGCAACGGGTGTGGAGATCATCGACACTCCCTACGACAAGACCTGCTGCGGCCTATTGCTATACTTTGCAGACCCAAACCAAGCCATACTGGAGCGCATAGGTAAGAAGATGAAGACCGCCCAGGCACTAGATGTGGATGCATACGTGATCATCTGCTCGGGTTGCTACGACCAGTTCGAGAGGGGTGTTAAGATATACCGGGATGAGAAGGGAATAAGCTTCGAGACCCCCATTATACACTTCTCGGAGCTGCTTGCACTAGCGTTCGGCTACGAGCCGGAGGACTTTGGCATGACGCGCTGCCGACCCATAGCCGTTGACAGGTTCATCGAGAAGGTCAAGGCAATAACCGCTGAGAACGCCAAGAAAGCGGCGGGGGCAAAGGAGAAGGGGGATGGTTTGCCATGAAATTCGAGTCCGATCCAACGTTGGTCGACTTCGTCAGGACCGAGGTGGTGCCAGAGGGGACCTCATTCAGGGCTCTCCACGAGAACAGGGTTGCCGTAAGGATCAACGCCGAGGACGCCGACAGGCTGGCTGGGAGGTTCATGAGTAGATTCAATGCCCGCCTCATCCACGAGACCGCCGTGGACATGGAGGTGGAGGGGTTCGACATGGTCTACATCTACGACTTCTCCAAGGTGAAGGACCGGCTGGTAGTCGTACTTGAGGCACGGATATCTAAGGACGACCCGTCTCCGCCCTCGATTGCAAAGATCACTTGGCAGGCGAGCTGGGCAGAGCGCGAGATACACGACCTCCTCGGCATCAGCCCCAGGGGGACGCCAGATCCGCGCAAGCAGTTCCTGCCATATGAGTGGCCAAACGCGGCAGAGAGCGGGGCAGCTCCGCCGCCACCAGAAAAGGGCCCCTCTGGTCCGCAGGAGAAGTGGATTCCGCTCGGCATCGCGCCTAACGACGCCTATGCAACGCTTATCCCTATAGGCCCATACCATCCGGGCGTTATAGAGGGGCAGACCGTCTATGTCAAGGTTGAGGGCGAGACCGTCGTCTCTGCCGACATAAAGACCGGCTTCCACCACAGGGGCATACAGAAGCTCATCGAACGCCGGGGCTACCACAAGGGCGTCTTCGCCGCTGAGAGGGTCTGTGGCATCTGTAGTGCTGCGCACGGCCTCGCCTACGTGACTGCGTGCGAGAACCTATACGAAGCCGAGGTGCCGGACAGGGCGCTCTACTTGAGAACCCTCCTGCTGGAGCTGAACAGGGTTCACAGCCACCTCCTCTGGATAGGCGTAGTGGCGGACGTCATTGGCTGGAAGACCGGCTTCCACCTCTCGTGGGGTATCAGGGAGCGCGTTATGGACATCATCGAATCGATAACGGGTAACAGGGTCAACTACGGCATATGGCGCATCGGTGGCATGAGCAGGGACGTGTCCAAGGAACTGGCAGAGAGGGTGCTGCCGGCAGTCAAGGCGCTCAAAGCCGAGATGGCCCAGCTTCTGCCCGAGATTGCTGCGCATTCGGTCGTGAAGTCGAGGCTTGTGGGGGTCGGGCCCCTCTCTTATGCGGACGCATTCGACGGTGGCGCGGTAGGGCCGGTCGCAAGGGCAAGCAACTGGAGGATAGACGTCAGGGCAGACAACCCCCCTCACGCGATGTACGACCCCAAGGTCATCAGCTGGGAGGTCGTCACTGATGAGGGATGCGACACCTATGGGCGCACGCTAGTGAGGGTTAAGGAACTTCTCGTCTCTTCTGAGATCATTATCCAGTGCCTCGAGTACTTGGCAAAGACAACCGGAGATATCCGGCTAGAGCCGAAGGTCATACCCGTGAACTCTGAGGGGATAGGGCTCAACGAAGCTCCCAGGGGGGAGCTAGTCCATTACGTCAGGGCAAGCGAGTTCAACATGAACCTGCCGCAGGCATACAGGATACGGACGCCAAGCTACAGGAACAACGCACTGATTCCAAAGATGCTAGTTGGCGCCAACTTGGCAGACGTGCCTGTCGTGATGGGCAGCACCGACCAGTGCCTCGCATGCACCGACCGGTTTGAGGTGATCCGCGAGGGGGGCGGCGCATCGCAGTCCATGAGCTGGGGCGAGCTCGTGGCGCTAGGCAGGAGGGGACGGTTCGGGAGGGTTTAACCATGGTCGACCATGTCTTCACGATCCTATCGATAGCGCTGATAATTCCAATCAGCCTCTTCCTTGGCGTGATGTATTCGTTTCTCATAAGGAAACTAAGCGCAAGGTTCCAGTGGAGGGTCGGTCCAATCGTCAGGATGTACGGCGACCTCGCCCCCGTCATCGGGTCGACTAGAATCTGGCAGCCGCTTTACGACATACTCAAGCTCTTCGGGAAGGACGCCTTGATCCCCTCAACAGCTCATAAGAGGCTCTTCACTTGGTCGCCCTACCTCTCCCTCTTCTTCAGCTTCGCAGCAGTTCTGTTCATTCCGTTCCCCGGCTTGCCGCTGCTATCCGGCACCCCTTACAGCCTCATCATAGCATCCTACCTGCTGATCGCGTCGATATTGTTCACGATACTCGGTCCAGCCGCCAGCGGATCTCCTTGGGGCGCCATAGGCGCGAGGCGCGAGGTTGAACTCTTCCTTGTCGCTGAGCTGAGCTTCGTTGCAAGCCTATTCGTGGTCGCGGTAACGAAGGGCACGCTTGTCATATCAGAGCTCGCTGGTTTCGTTGGCAGCATCCCCATGATGCTGGTCACGGCGCTCGCGGGCATAACGATGTTCGCAGCCATGCTTGGCAAGCTGCACATCAAGCCGTTCGATATGCCTGAGGCAGAGTGCGAGATCGTTGCAGGACCATACACCGAGTACTCGGGCAAGCTACTCGGCACATACTTCCTAGCCAAGGTATTTGTTCTATACAACATGGTTGCCCTGTTCATCGCAGTATTCCTGCCCCCCCTGTCATCTTCAGTACTGTGGTTGCCCCTCTATGTCGTCGCAGCGCTGGTTCTAATATTTCTGCTTGCCGTCGTCCATGTCCTGAACCCAAGGTACACCATTGCAAAGGCGCTAATGTGGTACACAAAGATCATAGTCCCGTTGGTTATAGTTGGTTTCATAGCTGCATTCTTTCTGAGGGTGGTTGCATAGATGTCCACACACATCAAGATCCTGAAACAGGTCATACAAAAATACAGCTCGCCGATGACCCTGAACTATCCTTCCAGCATCGACAAGAAACGTATGTACAGCCAGATACCGGAGGGTTTGAGGGGTTTCCTCGAGAGGGATGAGGAGAAATGCGTCGGTTGCCGGGCGTGCTACATGGTATGTTCTGGAAGGGCGACTAAGATCTTCGATACTGCCGACAAGAGGACGGTGCAGGTCTTCCACTTCAGGTGCACTTACTGTGCGCACTGCGAGGAGTGTTGCCCTGAAGATGCGATAAAGCTGACCTCAAAGTTCGAGCTTGCCGTAACTGACAGGAATGACCCGAAGGCATACGTCAACACTGACCTAAAGATGCTCTCCTGCAAGGCATGCAACAAGCCTTACCTGCCTGAGAAGATGCAGAAGCGGGTGTTTGAGAGACTGAGCGAGAAGATAAATCCGAAGGTAAAGGGCGTCGTGGTCGAGGACTACCACAAGACCGAGGGGTTCTGCCCGGAGTGCAAGAGGGTCCGTGGGGTGCTGCTCGACACACACACCAAGAAGCACATATGGCTGGAGGTCGTTTAGATGGGTCTCATAGACAGGGCTAGGATATACTCGCCATGGGTTTATCACTTACACTGCGGCGGATGCAATGGTTGCGATATAGAGACGCTTGCCGCGCTGGCACCCCGTTTCGACGTTGAGCGTTTCGGCATTCAGTTGGTTGCATCGCCTAGGCACGCCGACATACTCTTGGCTACGGGGTGTGTCCCGAAGCAATTCATCCCTATGGTCAAGAGGGTCTACAACCAGACCCCTGACCCCAAGGTGGTCGTTGCAATAGGCGGGTGTGCCTGCGGGGGGAGCCTCTTCTACGATGAGGACCCTGAGAACTATGCCATACTTGGATCGCCTGATATGCTGATACCGGTCGATGTATATGTCCCCGGGTGCGCCCCGAAGCCAGAGCAGATCATCAATGGAGTAGTCCAGGGGATACTAAAACTGAACGAAAAGGCAACGCGCAGGAGTAAGTGAGCCGTTGCACCACCGAATCTGGGATGACGAATGAGATCAGGCGAAACGGTAATCTATGCGATGGATTGCATCGAAGGCATGAGGCGCTACGTGAAGGACCGGCAGGTCGACGCAATAGTGACCTCTCCGCCTTACAACTTGGGCATCAGGTACGGCAAGTATGATGATGCCATCCCACGGGCAGATTACCTCCGTTGGATGACGAAGGTCGCTGAAGAGTGCAAGCGGGTCCTCAGTGACGATGGGTCATTCTTCCTCAACATAGGGTACTCGTCGAAGGATCCTTGGGTGGCATGGGAGGTCGCCTTCCAACTGCGGAGCATCTTCGAGCTTCAGAACGTCATCCACTGGATAAAGTCGATCGCCATAGAGAAGTCTCAGGTAGGCGGGCTCGCGAATATGTGCGGCGACGTGGCTGTGGGGCACTATAAGCCGATCAACAGCGACAGGTATCTGAACAAATGTCACGAGTATATATTTCACTTCACAAAGGGGGGCGATGTGCCGCTGGACCGGCTGGCCAACGGCGTCCCTTACCAGGACAAGAGCAATGTGCGGCGATGGGGCCGCACAGCAAGGGACTTGAGGGACCGCGGCGATACTTGGTTCATACCTTACGAGACGATCAAATCGAGCAAAAACGAGCGCCCCCACCCGTCGGCATTCCCTCCTAAGCTTCCAATGATGTGCATCAAGCTACACGGTCTATGCAAAACGCATCTGGTCATGGATCCTTTCATGGGGATCGGGGACACCGCTATCGCATGCGCTCGGCTTGGCGTGGGGTGCATAGGCTTCGAGATAGACGAGTCTTACGTAAAGGTCGCTGAAGAGCGGCTGGCAGCCGAGAGGCGGGCGCTACAGTGGCAAAGTAATGCTTTGTTGACGCATTAAAAAGCGGTGAACCAAAAAAATGACCTCTGAACCCTCTGCGCCGAGAACTTTCAGGATCGATGCCGATGTAATGCGGACCCTTGAGGAGGAGGCAAGGAAGCAAGGTGCTACGGTGAACGGCCTCACGTGCCGGATACTCAGGAAGTATGTGAAGATCGGCGTCAGGCTTGAACCCTTCGGCATGCTATACATGCCGAGAACCCACATCATATCGCTGGTCAATGCTATCGACGACAAGACCCTTGCCGGCATCGCATCGGACATGGGCAGGCGTACGGCGAAGGAAGCGATACTGCAGCTCTACGGCGACCTCAGCATGCCTAGCTTCAAACAGTTCATCGAGATATACCTATGCGGCTATTCAAACTGGGCGTCCTACTACGAGGAGGACCGAGGAAGCTTCGTCGAGATACGCATGGGCCACAGTATGGGCGACAAGTGGTCTCTCTTCATGAAGTCCTACCTAGAATCTGCACTCGACGAGATGGTCGGTAAGAAGCCAAACTTCAAGTACGTCTCTTCATTCAGCCTAATATTAGAGCTACGCAAGGATGCCACGTAGGGTCACGCACACCGCTCAGCTGGGCGCATCTTCTGCTCCAGCCTGTAGGCCCTGGCGTTCGTCCCTCGTACAAAAACGTCCTTCGGGTGGGTGGAGGCGAGCCTATACGTCGCTTGGATCTCGTGCAGCAGATGCGGCTCTATGTAGATATCGCGCCCGCCCTCAGAAAACCGGAGACTGCACACTGTGCCCGCATCACCTTTTTTTTCAATTACGACGAACGTGTTCTCGCCCTCGATCCTATATGTCGCTATGTCATAGTCTGCCGTTAACGACTCGTCATGTCCGTCTATAACGTGCACCAGCTCAGTAGCGTACGATGCGACCACCTCAGCGGCAATCCCCTTCATTATCTGGTGCTTCCTGTCTCCATGGAAGATCTGTAGGTAATGTGTCATCTCTCTCTTCTGTTTGTCCGATACCATCCAAAGGAGCGCCATTGTCATTCCTCACCTCGTATTGTTTCGCCACGTGGCGCCTCCTCTACGCGCAGGTGGCCGGAGTGAGAGCCTTCCCCGCTGATTAAACACCAAGCGAGCGTAGCAGCTTATCGACATCTTGGAGGTCCATGTCCTCGCCCTTCTCCTCCTCCCCCTTCTTCGCCAACGGCTGTTGTGGCAACATCGGCACGCTATAGCCAACCGCCTCCTTCTCCCCGAGAGTTATGTAACCGACAACTCTGCCCTTCATGCCGCGGATCTCGATAGGGCTATCTATCTCGATGTGCAGGCTCGCTGAGAATTTGCCCTCCTCGATCTGCCTCTTGATATACTTGTAAACTGCTTCCTCTATGTAACGCTTAAGCTCCTCGCTCATCTGGCGTTCACATATTCCAATCAGTCCATTGAAATAATAAGGATTGCCGCTTTGATAGAACGCGCCAACCCCAATCAAAAACCGCAACCGGTCTCTGAACGGCAGGGCCCCTTCATACCACTCCGCCTCTTGGGTCTATGCCTTGGCGAAGCTAATGACAGCCGGCGCCCTCTTGCCGAGAACGATGCCTGCCATGAACATTGCGAGGCCCGCCAGAATGCAAATCTGCGCGGCATCGTCGCAATCCAATAGATATAAGGCTGCTCCTGCACATAAGAACAGGATGCCTGCTAGCAGAAGCCTCCAAGGCAACGCCCCCAATCCCCCGAACATAATCGCTTACGTGGTAACCGCTGCGGCGATAATCTTGGGTGTGTACTATCTTCCTAATTACCTCTTTCTCGAGATCTCGACTGCTAACCACGCCGCATCTCTGCTCTCTGTCGTCGGAATAGACGTCCAGTCTGCCTGCACCGGCACCGCCGCGTTTCTCGACGACATCCGAATAGTGAAGGAGTGCACCGGCATACAGGTCATCTCTGTCTTCTTAGGTCTTATTATTCCGCTGCCAAACGCAGGATGGACGAGGAAGCTTTTGACCATATCGATTGTTTCTGCAGCCCTCTACGTCGCAAACGTGGTTCGAATAGCCCTCGAATTCTCTCTCGTCCACTTCGGGATCCTGCCGTGGTCGCTCGCCCATTATCCTATGAGCCTCCTGCTAGGGGTAATCGGCGTGGTCGTGCTCGCAGTAATTGCCGATGAGGTGCTGCCCGAGTTCGGCGCCTTCCTGTTATCTGCCATCCGCAGGCGCCCTCAGTAACGCATCGGTGCCTCGGGCGCAGGAAGCGCACGCCTCTTTGACAGGAAGTATATCACAAAGAGCCCTAAACCAAGACCTATAACGATCGATTCGAGCGGGAATCCTGGTATCTCAAGCCCCCCAACGGTATAAGAGTAATCAACCGACTCCGTCAGGTCGCCGTGGACATCTGTCACCGCTATATGGAACTCAACGGTTGCCCCACTTGCCTGCCTCGGGATGGTGGCTTTGTAGAGCGAGCCAGATCGCACCATCGAAAGCGTCTTCTCTGACCCGCCATTCACCGAGTAGATCAGTAGCACCCCCCTTACCTCATTCGCCTCAAGGCTGAGCGAGGCAGTCACCGTTACGTCATCGTCATCCTGCGGAGATTGGGGTGAGTAGCTGACGCTCGAGATAACTGCATTCAGCGGGAACGCATCCCAATAGCCATCGTTGAAGTCTGGCGGGGTCCATCCCAGCGGGTTATTCTCTCCGGTAGCCTCGACCCAGATCCAGCCATTACCCCTGCCATCGAGTATGTCCCAGTAGATGTTGGCGTTTGGGTACTCCGGGAGCCAGATCAATAGCGCCACGTGGGACTCCGTCAGCACCAGCGCCACGTCGAACCCTGCGCCAAGGTATGTCGTTGCGCAAAGGAGCGCGAGATCCTCGCAGTCGCCTATCGCTACGATGTTCTTCTCCTCGTCAAAGGCATGGGCGGTCTCGTCGGCATTCCATGCCCATTCCTCTTGCGCCTCTCCTCCCATGAAGACGTTATCCTCGTCGTAGCCATACTCGGTCCACCTTTGGACATACTTCAGTATCGCCTTGGCCCTCTGAACTTCGTCCGGGTACTCCTCAAGGAAGCCCTGACCGATGCTGTAAGCCGCCTCCTTGTTGCTGCCAATCGTCTCGTATGCGAGATTTGGCATGTAGCCGTCCTCGCCGCAGCAGTAGTTCCTACTGTAGCCCCAGCTATCGTACCATTCCCCACTCTTATATGTGAACGTTGGTGGGTAGACGTGGCCGCTTGTATAAGCGCTTACGCCGGCCTGCGATCCCATCAGAAGCAGGACTATGACTCCAAGGATGCATCCTCTCTGTATGCCCATCAACATCCTCTTCTAGCCCAACGGGAGCACAAGGCTGGCATACATGATCAGCCCTAAGAACACCTCGTAGCTGAACATGAAGATGCCTACCGCTATAGGCGATTTGTTCACGTTGTCCAAGTCGATGCCAAAGAGCCTCAGCTTAGCAAAGACGATGTAGAAGAGCCACCCGAATAGTAGGCTCACCGCAAAGCTCATCACGACGATTAGGAGGCGTTCCAGGTTGAAGTATGCCCCGATTAGCACGTTCTGCCCAAGGAAGAATGGATTTACCATAGACCCGTAAATCACAAGACCTGCAAAGACAACGAAGCCGCTGACAAAGAGGCTCGTCGCTATGGGGTCCTCACGGATCTTCCCAAACTCGTTGATCTCCGTGGTGATGTAAGCTATTCCTCTTATCCCAAAATACCCCAATAGAAGGCATATTAAGCTCGATACAAACGCACGTGCAAACCAAAGCAACACCGACGTCAAGAATTCCGTGCTCACAACAATTCCCCGCTTAGATGGAATCCTACCAAAGGGTCCGTCTCAATTACCCATGCAACTTCAAATCATATATTCCTTTCACAACGCGTAGTATGTCCTTGTCACGCTCTGCGATGCCCTCTTAGCGTTCTGTGTCGCACGTTGTATGGTCTATGGTTGGCAAATGCTCAAGTGATCTCATGCAAAGCATGGGGACTAGTGTATAATTCAGCGTTAAAGGATGCCTTTTAGGTTTTTACACTAAGGGCAACGCGAAAGGGCACGTGGCAGTCCAGTCGCCAGCATTTAATCAGCGTTGTAGTGTAGCCACACACATGACGCTTGATCAAGCATTGAGCGCACCTGTTGTTGAGAGAACCTTCACCGAGCGGGAATTGAACGCAATCCAGACCGTTTTCCCGCGGTCAAGGTTCGCCCCTATGAACGCATTTGCCATCAAAACAACATGGAATATGTGCCCTCTGTCGATCCGCACGCTGACCTTCACTATCGCACCAAGATCGGCATAACCCTCGACGATGCCCTTGAACAAATTTTCTGACTCCACATCAGGATTAGTTATGTGTATATCGTCCGAACGTATGCCAAAAACACATTTAAGCGCCTCACCTTCACCACACCCTCGCCATCCAGACCCCCCTGCCGACGCTTTTATTATCGCCCCTCCAACATCTACCTCGAGTAGACCATTGCTGCAACGCACCACCTGTCCATTGAATATATTCTCATAACCAAGGAAACGCGCAACAAACTCGTTCTTGGGATTAGAGGCTATCTCCTTTGGCGATCCAGTCTGCATTATCATCCCATCCCTCATGACGGCTATTCGGTTAGCGATACTGAATGCCTCAATCTGGTCGTGGGTCACGTGCAAAAATGAAGTTCCAGCCTCCGATTGCCTCCTCTTTAGGTAGTCCCGTAGCATCTGCCTAGTTTCAGGATCTGTTGCGCTCAAAGGCTCGTCCAGCAGCACAAGCCTTGGCTCGATAGCCATCACCCTGGCCAGCGCCACCTTCTGCATCTCCCCGCCACTGAGCGAGGCAGGAAACCTGTCAGATAGGTCAAGAATACCAAGCTCTGCGAGGACGCGGTCTGTCTTTGCCCTCAGCTGCGCCGCAGGCATGCCCCTAATCCTCAATCCGAACTCTACGTTTCGTCTCACCGTCATGTGAGGGAATAGCAGGCTCTGCTGTGGGACATACCCTATGCCGCGCCTCTCCGTGGGGATGTCCGTGATGTCTAATCCATCAAGCAAGATCCTTCCCGACTCCTGCCTGTGGATGCCCATTATTGTTTCCAGCAGCATAGTCTTTCCGGCACCCGTTGGTCCTAGGATTACAAAATACTCGCCCGATCTTACCTCGAGTCGTATGTCCTTCAGCGAGAGGTCGCCGCACGATCTGTTGACCCCTTCGATTTTGAGGCTCACGACCTACCCTCCGTTGGTCTAAGAAACCTACTCTGCCTAGTTAATAGCCTGCTGAATGCTATCAGAATAACGATAGCTATCATTATTAGCAGTCCATTTATCGGCAACGCTCTGGACAGCCCCTCAGTGACGAACGTATCATAGAGGTCTATTGGGGCTGTTATAGGGTAATATGCCAAAATCACGACCGCTCCGAACTCGCTCATGGACCTTGCCCATGTTAGGAGGCAGCCTGTCAGCACGCCCCTCGCCGCCAGCGGAAATGAGACATGCCTGAATACCTGTAGTTCACTGGCGCCTAGGCTTCTTGCAACATGTTCCATGGCTGGGTTGATGGAGATAAATGCGTCTTGAGCACTCCTGATCATAAATGGGGCGCTCACAAAAGCCATGGCTACGACTATTCCTATGACCGAGTCAACGAACCTAATGCCCAGCTTATTAAAGAAGCCTCCAATCATGGAGTTGGGTGTCAGGATCATAAGCAGGGCGATGCCTGCTGCGTTGTGGGGTATGAAGATAGGCAAATCGATAAGCGGTTCTATGAAATTTTTACCTGCAAATGAGTATCTTGCAAAGATGTATGCAAGAGGGATCCCAAAGATCATTGTAAACAGCATCGATAGGGACGCGCAATATACGCTTGTGATGATTGCGTTGCGTGTCCCAGAATCCTCAAGTGCTCCCGGTATACCTGTGGCTGAGCCCACTATAGAGGACGCAATTGGGAGCATGAGGAATATTACCATACCCGCGCCCAGAACTGCGGATGCAATCATGAAAGGTGACCTTGTTCTAAGCCAGCTCAAGCCACGCCCTCCCGTGCTATTCCGCAGAGCATATCCGCTCTGCTGGGTGATGCTTTCATTCAACTTGGGGCTCTGCCTCTATAAAAGGAATCGAAGACGCAGGTATTGCCGATGCGTTGTCAGTATAACATGTGCCGAATACTGGCATATGAGCTGCCTCGAAGATGCCCCTCCCTGTGCCATTGACAAGAAACTCGATAAATGCTTCAGCCTGTGCTGCATTTGGCGCATTCTTGGGTATGGTGAGCCCGTAATATGTCGTGCTGCCGGTACGATCTAGATTCACCGTTGCAAAGCGTTGATGCTGATACGTCACCATCACCGTGTTGTAGTTTTGCTCCTGCGACGCGTCGCCTAGGTTTATCTCCTTGGGCAGCTCGACATATGAAAAGTTCTGCTGGATCGCCATGCTCTTATAAACGAAGCAGTAGTCGATTGTGCCTGACTCGAGCAGTGGTATCAACATTACGCCACTCGACCTCAAGTAAACTTTGCTATTAGCCGGTGTCTGGGTTTCCGGGACACGTATGTAAGAGCCGTTGACTCCGTTATAGGACACGAACTGTGGATTGAAGTTTTTACCGATCAGCTCATAAAAGAGTTGGGGCTGTCCGTAATAGCTCTCCGCAAGCTTGATTGTGATCAGCGAGCGGTAACCTAGTGCATCGATCTCAGGATTGGCAAAACCAAACGTCACATCGTCTCTCGTTAGTATCTCATACCAGTTCGATGCATCTATCTCTGAGGCAAAATTGCTTTGGTTCGTATACGCTAGCACTACCTCGTTGCTAGCAAACCGTATGTACCAGTCTGAAAAAGGCTCAGTTGAGTTGGGCATACTCGTATTATACATAATTAATGGAATAAGCGAATAATCAGCTACCATCAACAGATCGACCTTCTCGCCCAGCTCGGTCACGTGCCTGATCACTTGGATGCTGCCGTGCCCCTCTATCTGTAGGTCCACCGTTGGATTCTCACTCTCGAATGCCTCTTCAGTCAGTCGCAGGGGATACAGGAGGCTATCCGCGCAGTAAATTTTAAGGACCGTTGTCTGCTGCGCAGCCCCTTGGCCACTCTGATAAAAAAAGACCGATGCCACCGCCGCTACAGCGACGATGGCCAATGCTATGTAGAGTCTTCTCATGAGATCAACTCATAAAGGTTATTTGTATCTCAACGATGTTGCGCGCCATCTGACCCTTTGTCAACGCGGATCCCACTAGGCGGAGCGGATAGTATTTGCTCTCGAGGGGCTCGCCGTTTTCGAAGCAAGCAAGGATTATGTTATCATTATGCTTGACGAACGTGCTGTTCAATGTAGTCTTGTAGCTGTCATTGGCGATTATAGTGACGTTGTAGCCAATGTCTGCAAGCGTCTCGTTGAAGGTATCAGGGTCGGCGTCATCGATTAGCCCGATTAGGTACCATAGCGGTGTTCCTGTCCAAGTTGTGTTGGTCGAGCTATCCGTCCAGTTTGCCTCGTGGCTTGCTGCCTCCGCCTCCAGAGCCACGCTGCCCATCGTCCTGAAGAGGGTCCCGTTCAGCGTCAGAGTGTACTGGTCTGGCTCCGGGAATATCAGCCGGATCTCGATAACGTTGCGGATCATCTGCGTCTTCGTAAGATCAGCGCCGACTAGGCGAAGCGGCCAGTACTTAATCTCAAGCGCCGTGCCATTCTCCCAGTTTGCGAGCAGTATGTCGTTGTTCAGCTTGACGAACGTGCTGTTGAGATCAACAAAGTAGCCGTCTGCCGAGAAGATCCTAACCGTATAGCCTAGATCTGCAAGCGTCCTGTTGAATGCTCTGTCCTCGTGCACATTCTGGTCATCTATGTGGCCTACGAGGTACCAAAGTGGTATGCCCGTCCATGTGATTCCCGTTGCTGCGTCCGTCCAGTTCTCACCGTGGCACGCCACGCCAGACTCAAGGGTTGCCCTGTTCATTACTTCAAAGAGGGTCCCGTTCAGCGTCAGAGTGTACTCTGCTACGGCGGAGTGAACCTCGAGCCTCGTGACATCCTTTATCCAGAAGTGGCCATCCGTAATGAGCCCCTCAGGCCCCACTATTGCGACCCGGAGTGGGCCTTCGTCTTCTGATAGAGCCGTGCCGTTGCGGAAGTAAGCGATGATAGTAGTTAATGCCTGATCATGTGGAACCTCGTTGCCTGTCGCGGGGTCATAGGTTGTATAGCCGCCCATTATCTGGTCGTAAGTGAACACCATCGAATAGCCGTCTGAGGCGACAATAGTAACGCTGGTTTCGTTGGTGATTCCACCGACTAGATTGCACAAGGTCACTATTGGTACCCCTGTGTAGTTCAGAACCGTGTTTATATGCCCGGCGCTGGTCACTAGAGCGCCTAACGATGTGATTGATGCCAAATTGCCCATGGCTGTCGAGTTTAATGTTACAGTCGTACCGTTCAGTCCGACCACGGTCAACGTCATGTTAGGAAGCGGAGTGGTGTTGCCTCCGCTATTGTTAGTTCCTTGCATTGCGAATATGTGATATGCTGCAGCGCACGCTATAATGGCGACGATAGCAACTGTTGCAATGATGACTGCATTGGAAACGCCTTTTTTTAGACCTTCCTTTTGTGGAGACATGAGAAGTGGTTATTGGTTATATTCTAATAAATATAACGCATTTCTTTCTCACGGAATAACTATGCTCTTAATGACCGTTCGCGCATTCAAATACTTTAAGCGTTTGGGAGGTTACTATGTCGCCATTGTGGCACATATTTATGGATATGTTTACTGAATGGGAACCTTTATGAATTTCTGCGAACATCAGCAAAGATGGGCGCATCATTTGAGCAACTCAAAGTACGGGGCTCTGGGCGTCGATGTAGATAAGAAGGGCATCGAGTCGCTCAGGGACTTGACCAACGACGTATTCCCAGGCTCGTTCTGCACCGTCGTACGTGATCCGAAAGACCCTAAGCGGGGGCTCATACTCCACGAGGATGGTGCCGGAAGCAAGCCCATCGTATCCTATCTCATCTACAAGGAGACCGGCGATCCTTCATGCTTTGGGCACCTCGCCGCCGACGTCATTGCAATGAATGTCGACGACGTCATCTGCGTGGGCGGCGTCCCTGAGGTCTTCTCAGACTATGTGGCGCTCAACGCGCTCAAGGTGGACAAGGCGGCGCTGCTAGACTCCCTAGCGCACGGCTTTGCGGGATCATTCTCAACGCTCAGCAAGTACGGGTTGAAGCTGCTCTTCGGCGGTGGCGAGACTGCAGACCTCCCTGATGTTATAAGGACGCTCGACGTCTCTGGCACGGTCTTCGCAAGGGTAACGCTGGACGATGCCATAACCGGCGGCCGGATATCCCCTGGAGACGCGATTGTCGGCATCAGGAGTGGCGGGAAGTGCGACTACGAAGAACGCCCCAATAGCGGACTGATGTGCAATGGGATAAGCTTGGCGCGGCACGCTCTCCTTTCACATGAATACCTCAAGGAGTATCCTGAGATAGGCGATCCCGGCATCATGGGGTATTACGGGCGCTTCCGTGTGGGCGACTACGTTGACGATTTGGGGATGACCGTGGGCGAGGCGATCACATCGCCGACGCGCATATACCTCCCCGTCGCCACGGAGATCCTCAAAGACGCGGACGTGAAGGCGATGGTGCACAACACTGGCGGGGGGCTCACGAAGTGCATCCGTCTTGGCAAGGAGATACTCTACATCAAGGACAGCCTGCCCGAGCCTGACCCAATATTCAAGCTGATCATGGAGGAGAGCGGCGAGTCCCCGAGGCAGATGTGCCGCAACTTCAATATGGGCATCGGATTCGAGGTTATCGTAGGGAAGGGCGACGTGGATGCCGTCCTGAGCGCCGCACGCAAGTTCGGCGTAGACGCCCAGCTGATCGGCAGGTGCGAAAGGCGCCCGGGTGGAAACGCCGTCAGGCTGAAGACCAGCTACGGGGAGTTCAACTACCCCTGACAGGGTGCGCACAGTGCTGATTTGCTTGGCAAGCAAGTCAGGGTCATCCTTTTAAGCGCCCCGAAGCCAGATCATCCTCTTGTTCGGTGTCTCCCTATGTCGTTGTCGTTGTCAGAACGCTTGGACCTTGTGCCGCCCTCGGGAATACGCCGCTTATTCGAGGTCGCAAGCCGATACCCCGACGCCATTTCACTGGGGATCGGCGAGCCCGACTTCGAGACGCCTGCGCACATCCGGAGTTATGCAAAGGAGGCGCTTGACCTAGGCTATACCCACTACACTCCAAACTCCGGTCTGCAGATGCTGAGAGACGCGCTCTCAGACAAGCTGAGGAAGGAGAACTGCATCGAAGCCGACCCTGACCGCAACATAATGGTCACCGTCGGCGCGAACCAGGCAGTAACCCTTGCGCTGGCCGCATTCCTTAGGGCTGGTGAAGAGGTTCTTATACCATCTCCGTGCTTCGTGACGCACAAGGCTGCAGTAACGATAGCCGGCGGAAACGCCGTTGACGTGGCGACCGATGAGCAGAACGGCTTTGAAATAACCTTCGAGTCGCTCAACCGCGCCGTGACTAAGAAGAGTCGTTGCATCCTCATCAACTCTCCAAACAACCCTACGGGAGCAGTCCTGTCGAGGAAGCGCCTCGAGGAGGTCGCTACAGTTGCAGTGGAGCACGACCTGAGAGTCATATCTGACGAGGTATACGAGTCGCTTGTCTATGATGGTCACAAGCACGTTAGCATCGCCTCGCTCGAGGGTATGGCAGATCGGACCATCACAATAAACGGCTTCTCCAAGGTCTATGCCATGACCGGCTGGCGGCTTGGCTACTTAGCTGCCGACCAAGCCTCTGTAGAGAAGATGGTCAAGCTGCAGATGTACCTCGACACATGCCCCGTGGCATTTGCGCAGTATGCCGCCGCAAAGGCTCTTGGCGACCCCCGAAGCAGGATGGCGGCTGAGGCCATGCGATTCGAGTATCAAAGGCGCCGGGATTGCATCTATGACCTTCTGAAGGGCATTCCGCAGTTCAGCGTCTCGAAGCCCATGGGCACCTTCTACATATTCCCTGGAATTGGTGCCATGGACGACCAGCTGTTCTCTGAGGCGGTTCTAGAGAAGGCGCACGTTGCCTTGGTTCCAGGGTCCACATTCGGAGCCGCTGGCAGGGGTCATGTTAGGATCGCTTACACCGTTGCGCTGGAGAGGCTCGAGGAGGCTATGGCAAAGATAACGCGGGCATTGCCAGAGATACTCTAAGTGCTGCGAACTCCCCTCGCGTCTGCGTGCCATCTTATGCCTACGCAGAGACGTGGACGTTGAAAGCGAGCTCAGCAATCCCTATGGCATACTCCGCAATCCTGTTTGTGGAATCCATGACAATTATCATCGCGCCGATGACCTTCGTCTGGAGGTTGCCATCAACGACGCGTTTCATGAGCTCCTCAACGCTGCTGCTTACCTTCCTCGCATCGTGGATCGCCTTGTTGGCTTCGGCCAAGCTTCCGTTCTGCAGGCAATTGACCGATCTTATGAAGGCGCTTCCGGCGCTCTCGATGTTGTTGATTATAGACGCTGCAAGTTCAGCGTCGACGCCTTCAACGACCTCCATGAATTTCCCGGCAATCTTGTAGACATGGTCCGCGACTCTCTCGATATGCCTGAACGCGAGCCTGTACTCGAGGCAGTCCTTCACATCCCTGACACCATAATCTTTGAGCGAGCTCATATCTGACATTATATTAGTCAGCCATCTGCAGCCCATGAAGTAAAGCTTATCGACGTCCTCGTCCCTCTCCATGACGTCCTTAAGTATGTTCCTGTCCTTCTTATCTATGGCCTTCGTGACGTCGGAGAGCATGTCCTTAACCATCGTCGCCATCCTCATAAGGAGCTTATCCAGTGGGAACTCGTAAGGTCTGAGGAGTATCTGTATCGTGATGTTGTTGACCGACTCCTCTATGATCTCTCCCCCTGCCATCTTGTACTTTATCATACGCCTGATCTTGTTCCTAGACGATGGATCCAGCGTTAGCCCTGCAAGGTCCAGTTTTATTATATCATAGTTGGCTATGTATGCTGCCAGCGCCTCGCGAACAAGATAGCCTGCATCGGACTCCTTGGTAGCAATCGTTATCTCTCTATTCTGGGGATGATCATTCATGCCATCCAAAGTGGATATCTTCAGATTGCCGTCCGAGAGGGTCTGGATATCGACCTCCGTTTGTGCCTGCACCATGTTCTTCTTTACCCATTCTTGCGGAAGTGACACCGTAAACGTCGACTTTCCAACCTTCTGAACCTTCCTAATGCTCATGGCGACCCCTTGCCATTTCGTATATACTGTTTTTTCTTCTATATATACTATTTGCATTTAATATATATTCAATCCTTGCACCTACACTTCATATATTCAAGCCATCCAAACGCCTTGCAAGCAATCTGCTATCGATCGATTCTGCTCGAGCCGCTACCTGCGCATGTAGCCGGGGCGATTATATCGTGGAGCGTCCGTGCTTAGAGCAAGACCCAGAATATCATCATTAACACATAGCAAACTGTGGTGGAGATGACAACGAAGGGGACGGTCAAGCTGAGGAAGCGCCTCAAGCGAACCTTGCGGCCCTCCTTCTCGCATAGGTTAAGGGCCGCCAACAGCGCCGGCGCCCCTGCCACGGTCAGGTTACTCCCTAGAGTTCCACCCCAGAGCAGCGCCCACCAGTAAGGCCATGGGTTTATGGCACCCTGAGCCGCCAAGTCCCTTACTACGTAAAGGAATGCTAATATGTACGCGTCATGCTCTATGACGCCCACTATCGGGACTGTTGCCCAGTATATGACCGACACGCCCAATGCCTCGCTTGATGCTAGCGCTGGGGCAAGCGCCTTTGCCGCCATCTCGATTATGCCCTGCCTCTCTATGCCTCCGATGAGCACGAAGAGCGCTATGTAGAAGAGGACAGACCTCCAGTCGAGCGAGGAGAGCGCCTCTTCGAATGATGGTTTTTTGATCCTGTCACCGAGGCACTCCATGACAAGGACGAGCGAAGCTGCTCCGATTAGTGCGATCGCACCAAGCTGAAGCCCTATGTACCCCCTCATCGAGAGGGCAATGATTGTCCCAACAAAGAATGCGACTATTATGGCCGCCGCCTTCTTGTCCTTCAAATACGACCCGCCCTCGGGGTTGATGAGCGCGAAAGCATCCTTGGTCTTTACATCGTTCTTGTACATCCTATCGAAGCCCACCTTGAAGACCGCCAACAATACAGCAAACGTGGTCATGAGTATAGGGAATGACGATGGTCTACCGTCGCTCCATATGAAACCAAGGAACTCTATGCCCGAGACGCTGTGAAGCATCTGCGGAGGCAGGTCACCTATCAGTAGGGCAGATCCGGTGAAGTTGGCACAGAGCCCTATGAATATGACAAAGGGGGTCGGATCAGTCTTCAGCAACCGCGTGATGTGGATCGCCACAGGGGCGAAGATCAATATGACCAGTATGTTGTCAACGAATAGCGAGACAAGGCCTGCCATGCCGCCGATAAGTATTATGAATGTGCTTACCGAGCCCCTTGACCATCTCACCGCCCTGTGCGCCAAGACCTCCGGAATGCCTGTCTTGCTGAAGTATCCCGCCAGTATCCACATGCTAATTATGAGCACTATCACGTTCCAGTCGACGAAGCTGAACGCCTCAAACTCTGTGATAGCACCGACAACAATCATCAGGATTGACCCAAATATTGCAACAGCTGCCCTGTCGACCTTCCCCCATACTATTGCGCCGACCGTTCCAATCAATATGATCAACGATGCGATTTGGAGGGGCTCCATCTAGTGCAGCTCCGACACTGCATGGCTAAATTGCCTCTTCAATTTATAGATGCCTCTCCAGACCATCAAGAATCATGCGAAAAATAGGCGGGGGCGGCTCCCCCTGCGTTTTACTTGAATGGCTTCCCGAGCGGTAGCGCCTGCTTCCCGAGACCGTCGTTTATTACGTTTGCAGCGGATACATACCATGCTACAGCGGCAGTCACAATGCCCATGAATCCACCCGAATTGGTTACGGCAACAACGCCAGAGATGTCTCCTATTCCGAGCAGGACGAATGTTATGAAAAGGAATAGGAAGACGAGGTTTGTTGCCTTGTTCGCTTTCAGCGATGCGATCCAGAGGTAGAATGTGAGGAACCCCCAAAGCACGAGCACCACGCCCGCCGTCACCGGCTCGGCAGTGACTATGCCTGCCGTGGAGAATATCCCGACTAACGCATAGTATATCCAGAATGCGCCGTATGATGTAAACGCGGTGAATCCAAACGTGTTGCCCGCCTTAGCCTCCCACATGCCAACGAAGAGCTGGATGAGTCCGCCGTAAGCGATTGCCAGGGGTATGACCATGGTCTTCCCAAGCCCGGCGAGCACGCCCAGGTTGTAGAGTGATAGCACCGTCGTTGTCATGGCAAATGCCGCTAGACCCAACGGTCCAGGATTTAAAACTTTTGATGACACAACAATTGCACCTTTAGTATTATCAACCTCGTTAATTTGGTTGTAATATAATTTTCTTTCATTCACCGGTCTGGGGGGCGCTGCGCTTCTTTAATATACTGCCGATTCGAGACTAGCCACTCGTGGCGAACCTGAATGGTTACAAACGGGCTCTTGGAACGCTACAGCCTACTCCTCTCAAAGTACCGCGACTATGCCATCTTGCTTAGCGCCGAGGCTATGCTACAGTGGGACATGGAAACCAAGATGCCCCCCGCCGGCTCCCGCCTCAGGGGCGAGCAGCTGGCATTGCTCAGCCGCATAGACCACAAGATGGCGGTAGACCCTGAGATGGGGCGACTGCTCGACGAGATACTGCGCCACAGGGACTATCCTTCACTCTCTGACCTCCAGCGCAGGAACATCTACCTGATAAATAGGGCATACCGGGAGAACGTGGCGCTTCCCGAAGACCTTGTCGCCGCGACATCACGTCACAGCGTCGCTTGCTTCAACGTCTGGCGAAAGGCGAAGCAAGCAAAGGACTTCTCTCTCTTCAAGGATGACCTCAGCAGGATGTTTGAGCTGAGGATGCGCGCTGCCACGCTACTCATGGAGCCCAAGGGCGTGAAGACGCCATACGATGCCGCCTTGGACTCCTTTGACCCAAAGATCTCCCAGGACACCATATCCCGCACCTTCGACTCCCTGAGGACCGTGCTCACTCCGATCATCTCGAGGTGGTCCGATGAATCCTCTGCGGTTAATGCTGCCGCATTGGGCGTATCGGTACCGGCCGATAGCCAGTCGCGCATATCAAAGTCCCTGGCGCGGTTCATCGGATACGATATAGACTCAGAGAAGGGCATGGGGCGGATAGACGAGACCGAGCACCCTTTCACGATCGGCATGTATGACGACGTGCGGATAACAACCCACTACTTTGAGCGCAACTTTGCATCATCGCTCTTCTCGATACTCCATGAGGGGGGGCATGCAATGTACGAGCAGAGCCTGCCGCGCGAGTGGATGTACCAGCCGGTCGGCACCGCATGCTCTTACTGCTTCCACGAGTCCCAGTCGAGGTTCGTCGAGAACGTAATAGGCAGGTCGCCTGAGTTCTGGTCATATTACCTGCCTGAGCTGAAGTCGCTTGCACCCGAGCTATCCGGGCTCACTTACAGGGACGCCGTGCAGGGGGTCAACCTTGTGGTGCCATCAAAGATCCGGATCGAGGCAGATGAGGCGACTTACGCCATGCACATAATCATACGCTTTGAGATCGAACGCGACCTGTTTGCCGGCAAGCTGCGTGTGGACGAGCTGCCGCAGGTCTGGAACGAGAAGTACTTAAAGTACCTTGGAGCTGAGGTCGATGACGACGCGGAGGGCGTCCTGCAGGACGTCCATTGGTCGCAGGGTAACTTCGGCTACTTCCCTTCATACGCGATAGGAAACATCATATGTGGTCAGTTGCGGGCGAAGCTGGAGAAGGAGGTGCCTGAATGGTCCAGCCGGCTGCTCGACGGTAACTTCTTGGGGGTTAGGGGCTGGCTGAACCGCAACGTGCACGCGTATGGGAATCTCTACGATCCACTTGACCTGCTCAGAATAATCACCGGCGAGGGCATAGAGCCCAAGTACTTCGCCAGCTACCTGAACTCTAAGTATGAGAGGGTCTACGGCATCTGATCTTCCTATACGGTTCTGCCTGAACCTCGCAATGCATAAGGAGGGGGCGCCGTCGCCGTGCTCACATCTTCTTTATGTAATTTATGGCGCCCTCGAATATGGCCCTCCCGTCCCCAAACTCTGGCGGCGCGACACCCCAGCTCGGCAACTGCCAGCCGTAGAACGCCCTCTCAGGATGCGGCATCATGCCCATCACGTTGCCCTTCTTGTTGCAGATGCCCGCAATGTCAAATATTGCGCCGTTAGGGTTCTCCGGATACTTGCCTCCGGCCGGGCTTCCGTCTTCCAGCGCATACCTGAAGACGACCTGCTTGTCATCGATTAGCTCTTCAAGCATCCCCTGCGACTGTAGCAGGAGCCTACCCTCGCCATGACCAACTGGGACCATTATGACTTGATCCTTGTTCAGCGTGGATGTAAATGGCGTCCTCTTGGACTCCACCCTGAGGCGGACCCACCTGCACTCATACTTTGAGGAGTTGTTATTCGCAAGCACCGCTGAGGGGATTCCGCTCACAGACGCACCATCGCCCGGGAGGGCACCGGTCTCGACCAGCACCTGGAAGCCGTTACAGATCCCTAGCACGAGCTTCTCTTCATCGATGAACCTCTGAAGCTCCTTGCCAAGCCTCGTCACGAGCTCCTTGCCCCATATCGCGCCAGCCCTCACATAATCTCCGTATGAGAACCCGCCCGGGAAGACGAGCATCTGGTAATCCGAGAGGCCCTTCTTTATCGCTTGGTTCATATGAAGCACATCTGTGCCGATCCCAAGCTCCGTGAGGGCGGAACTGACCTCCAGGTCGCAGTTGGTCCCGCCGACCCTAAGTACGCAAGCCTTCGCCTGTTTCAGCTTCATCAGTATCCCCTCCACGCCAGCCTGAGCCTCTTCGAGTCGATGCTGTACTCCTTGCCGCCCATGTCCATGAATGCGAGCCTTGAGCCCTTGACCACCTCGCCGATCTTGGCTCCAGGCAAGCCATGGAATATCTCGTTGAACTCCGACGCCCTCTCGGAAGCCACCTCTACGAGGAACCTCCCGGTCGACTCAGAGAAGATTATGCTGTCGCTTCTCTTGATCTGCGATGGGATTCTCTTCAGATCCATCTCGACTCCCAGCCCGGTGGACGATATAGCCATCTCTGCTGCCGCAAGGCCAATCCCGCCCTCCGAGATGTCGTGGCAGGACTTCACGATTCCAACGTCCATGGTTGCCGTCAGCGCATCCATTATCGCCTTTGACAATGGGCCATTCACCTTTGGGACATCCCCACCTTCGAGACCCTTCGATCTGTAGTAAGCCGAACCCCCAAGCTCGTCCTTGGTGATTCCAACGATGTAGACGGGGTTGCCTGCTCCCTTCAGCTCTGTAGTAACCGCCCTCCTTACATCAGGGATTATCCCTACGCCGGTGATCAGTAGCGTGGGCCTCACCTGCCCCAACGGAGATTCGTTGTAGAGGCTGTCCTTTCCAGATATGAATGGCACGTCGAGCGCCTTCGAGAAGTCGTAGCACGCCTCGCATGCCCTCAGCAGGCTCCCCATCCTGTCCTCCCTCTCTGGATTGCCCCAGACGAAGTTGTCTAGGATTGCCACCCTCCTGCCGCCGACAGCAACGTTGTTCCTTACCGCCTCCTCTATTGAGGCTGCCGCCATCCAATATGGATCCGGGATGAATGGGTTCAGACCGCAGGATATCACTAGCCCCATCCAAGAGTCGCCGAGCGGCTTAAGAACAGCCGCATCGTTCGGGCCGCTCTCGGGTCCTTGGAGCGGCTTTACCGCTGTCGCAGCCCTGACCTCATGATCATACGTCCTTATCACGCTCTCCTTGCTCCTGAGGTTTGGCTCAGAGAGCAGGGCGAGTATCTCCTCCTCGAGGTTCTTCGGCTCCTCCAGCTCAACCCTTGCAGGATGGTAAGCCTCCTCCTTAGCTCTTCTCGTGACCTTGGGTGGCGAGTACAGCATCTCAAGGTCGAGGTCGCAGACGACCTTCCCCTTACTGACCACCCTCAGCCTGCCGCTCCGGTCGAACTTACCCAGCACACAGTACTCTATCTCCTCCTCTTCGAGTATCTCCGCCACGCTGGCGAACTTCTCCTCCGGGACTGAGTAGAGCATCCTCTCCTGCGACTCTGAGACCCATATCTCCCAAGGCGCAAGGTCAGGCTCCTTAAGGTGTATCTCTCCGATATCAACCGTGAGCCCTAGACCTGATCGATGCGCCATCTCGCCAGTCGCGCAGGACACGCCACCTCCACCCAGGTCGGTTACCCCCGTCGAGAGCCTCCCGTCCCTTATCCTAAGCGTCGCCCTCCTAAGCCTCTCCTCGACGAGCGGGTTTGGAATCTGGACTGCTGATCTGAGGCTCTCCGCCTCCTCCGACAGGTCTGCGGATGCGAAAGTTACGCCGTGTATCCCGTCCCTGCCCGTCTTCCCTCCGGCTAAGACCGCAAGGTCGCCCTCCCTCGTATCCTTGACGTACTTGTCCTTTGGCAGAATCCCAAAGGCGCCGCAGTAGACGACTACGTTACCGGTGTACTGCCTGTCGAAGAGAACCGCTCCTGAGACCGTTGGCAGACCCATGTTGTTACCATAGCTTCCGATGCCAGCGACGACACCCTTGTAGATGTACTTCGGGTGCTTCACTCCAGGCGGAAGCTCCTCGTGCCTCACATCGAGCGGTCCGAAGCACAGTACATCAGAAACCGCAATGGGCTCCCCCCAGACGCCCAGAATGTCCCTTATGACGCCACCCACGCCTGTTGCCGCTCCGCCGAATGGCTCGACCGCGGACGGATGGTTGTGCGTCTCCACCTTTGCCGCTACAACCGTATCCTTGTCGAAATCTACCAGCCCCGCATTGTCCTCGAAGACTGAGAAGCACCATTGCTTCTTCAGTTCGCTGGTTGCCTTAGCTATGTAGCTTTTGAGGAGGTTGCACACCACCCTCCCCTCAGTGACGATATTGCCCTTGAACGTCTTGTGGATGCAGTGCTCCGACCATGTCTGACCGAACGTCTGCAGCTCGACATCAGTAGGATTCCTGTTGAGGAGCTTCTTTAGCGCATTCATCTCATCGAGGCTCAGAGCAAGGCCCATCTCGCTGCTGATCTGAACAAGGTCTGCGTCGCCGGCATCCTTCAGGTCTATCGTATAGACTTCTGGGTCATCACTTGCCTTCTCTATGAGTGCCTTCCTCAACCTTGAGCACCTCCACGCTGAAGTTGTCTTTGGTCGGGTTCGCGAGCAGCTTCTTGCACATCGCGTTTGCCGCCTCGACCGCCTCCGAATCCGACTTTGCCTCAAGGTCTATAGTATACGCTTTGCTCACGCCGACCTTTGAGACCGCGAAACCTAGGTCCCTGAGCGACTTGGCGGTGACATCGCCTTCAGGGTCGAAGTGCCCTGGCTTCAGCCTTATCTCGACCCTTACCCGCTTCAACTGTTTGCCCTCCTCTCCTCCTCGAGTCTGGCGGCAAGCTGCGGATACTTCAGTGCCAGCATCTCGACAGCCAGTATGGCTGCATTCTTCCAGTTGTCGACTCCGACCGTCGCCACGGGCACGCCAGGAGGCATCTGGACAATCGAGAGCAGCGCGTCTATGCCCATCAGCTTCGCATCCTTAGGCACCCCTATCACCGGTCTCACGGTCTTTGATGCTATTACCCCCGGCAAGGCGGCTGAGAGCCCCGCCACTGCTATGAAGACCTCCGCATCAGACTTCGCGACAAAATCATCCAGATTCGCAGGGTTCCTGTGGGCGGAGATCACCCTGTAATCGCAGTCTATCCCGTAAGACTTGAGGAGCTCCACCGCATCCATGCCTAGCTTCTCGTCCGACCTGCTTCCGACTACAACTGCCGCCTTAGGCATCAGACGCGCCTCCTGTAGGTTATGCACCCTTCAGCAAGATGGGCTATCGCCCCTGCCTGCATCCGGGCATCTGCGAGATCCTTATCAAACGCGACAGCAAGGCCCATCCTCCTGCCCGCGTAAGCCGTTGGCTTGCCGAAGTACCACACGTCGCCTGTGGCGCCCTCAGGCATCTTGGCATTCAGCCTGCTTGCGTTCCACCCTGCGACCTCGACCTCGTCTGTTATGTTGTCGGGCGCGAGTACGACGTGAGCTACGCCGAAGACCCCTCCACGCGCTATCCTTATGGAGGACTTGCTAATCTGGAGCCCCAATGTCGACGTGAGTTGCAATGCCCCCTCGTCCATGTTGAGCATCCACCTCGTCACGAGGCCGGTGTCGTGCGGTCTGTTTGCAACCTCGTTGTTGTACACCTTGTCCCCTATCACGAACTGCTCTACTGCATATATGCCAAGGCCGCCCATGAAATCTGCTATCTTCACGGCGCCCTCCCTGCACTTTTCCTCCGCATCCTTCGATATGGTGGCCGGCAGCCAGCTCTCGTGATAGGTGGCGCCCGGCCTCTTGTGCTCTATCGGCGGCAGCGTCGAATCGACTATCCTGCCATCCTCGTTGTAGTGCCTGACGACTATCTGGGTTATCTCAGTCCCGCTCGTCTTCAACTCAGGGAGGTACTCCTCGACTATGACCTCGTTGCCGATGCCCCTCGCGTGCTCCACGGCGTGGGCGTAGCACTTAGCCAGCTCCTCCTCGGTCTTAACTATGGATGTCCCATGGCCGCTCGACGTCATCACGGGCTTCACTATCACAGGGAGCCCGAACTCCCTTGCTGCATCGTCAACCTCCTTGGCTGAGGCCGCATACCTCCATGCCGTCATCTCGAGACCAAGCTTGTCGAACATGATCTTCGTGGCGTGCCTATCCATGCATACAAGCGGTCCGAAGGGAGTTGACATTATCCTGTAGCCGCTCTCAATCCCCATCCTGTATGCCCTGTATGTGTCTATCCGCTCTACCTCGAGGTAGATCGCATGAGGCTCAGCGGGGTCGGGGATGTGCCTCCTGATGCGCTCCTCAAGGAGGTCCCCATTCATCATGTCGAAGCACTCTGAGACCTCTGCCGCATCCTGCGCTGGGAAGCCCTGGTACTTGTCGAAGGCGACCGCTTTGATGCCCCCCCTCATGCCGCCATAGTTCCTCTTTACCGCCGTGATGGCAAGGTCTCCCAGCTCGCCGCCTCCGACCGATATGAATGTTGCAGGCCTCCTGGGGTTGAGCACCTCGAGCGGCGAGAGCCTATCCTCCCACTCCCTCCGTAGCGAAGGTATCGTGCCTATGAGTTCGAACCTCTCTTCCTTACTCATGCTGTTGCCTTGCATCTCATCCAACCTCCACGAGGCCCTTGCCCGGCACCCATATCATCCTCTTGCCGAGGAGCCCCTTCCTCTCTCTATACGTGTATATGTCCCTTGCCATGCTGCCCAGCTGGATCCTCCTGAGCAGCGACTTCTCAGACCCAATATCCTTTCTATGGAACGTCCGCCAACCGTCCGTAAGCCTCACCCTCCTTGTCAACTCCTCCGCTCTCGCGCTCGCCTCAGGCAGCGTATCGCCGGTGCCGACGCACTCGACAACCCTTGAGCCTCCTGTGCGGATAGCCCCTTCCGACTCCTCCGCCGATGCCCAGAGGATGCCATCCCATGGACCGTCAAGCGCAACCGGGTGACCCTTAGCAAGGTCCCTCTTGTCAGGGTATCCCTCTGGGCACACCGCTTTGACTGCCACCGCAACGTCTTCGAACTCTACCTTGATCGCGTTAAGGCGCTCCTCTATTATGCCCTCGCATATCTCGACCAGATCCGTCTTCAGAGCCGTCATAACGTTTCCCGCCTCCGGGTCCCCGAGCCTGGAGTACATCTCTATGATCGTTGGCCCCCACACAGACGTGAGCATCATCTGCCCTGCGGCTATGCCGTGATACTTCTGCCCCGTCTCCTTCTGGATGGCATCGATCATCTGCTTGACAATGTCGGCCGAGCGCTTGCACTCATCCTCGGTGATTATTGCCCGATCGTCGTCCACGCCCCACTTCAGGTTCATGCCGCAGGATATCGATCCCATGCCGCCAGTCTCCAGTCCGAGGTCGCCATCGAAGGCGTGCTTGTTGTCCTGCACAGCAGGCATCGGCACGACGGTCCTGCCGTCGGTGAAGCACTGCACGGTGTACTCTGGTCCCCACACCCTCTCCTCGATTAGGAGCTTGTATTCGATGTCGTCGTAATCCTTCATATGCTCCTTAACGATCATCTCTGCGTGCTCCTTCTTCACCTTGCGCTTATCCTCCTGCAGGTAGACTTGGAAGTCCTCGATTACCTTTACGCCCTTTCCGCCGGACTGCCTCGCAGGCTTGAGCGCCACGCTCTCGGCGTACTCTTGGATATACGGCAGCGCCTCCTCGAAGGTCTTGAACTTCTTATACCAGAGGCGCCCCGGGATCCTGTACTTCCACTGGAGGTCCCGCATGCTCGCCTTCGACATCTCGAGCTCGGCGACCTTCCTGCCGGCGCCTATGCACTTGATGCCGCTCTCCTCGATGCGGTCTGGGACTCCATGGAAGTTCGGCTCCTCAGGGCCAATGAATACGAAATCAGCCCCTGCCTTCTGTGCCGCCCTTATTATCGCCGCCGAGTCGTTGATGCTTCCGAGGAAGAACTCGCCGCCTGTCTCCTTTACGACCTTGTTTATCCCTGGGTTCTTGAGGTCAGCGAAGCAGCTGATCCTCGGCTCTGTGGGGCTCCTCTTCAATGCCAGCGCTATCGCGTGCTCCCTTCCTGCGCCGCCAACAAGCAATATCTTCATTACCTCACACCTCCGGATAACTGCAGCTGAAGCATCCCGTGCACAGCTCCTCCCCCTTCATACCCGTGGCATCGATGAAACCATCGAGGCTCAGGTACCTAAACGAGTCGGCCCCGATGACCTCAGCAATCTTGTCCTCTGATAGGTGCTTGCCTATGAGCTCGTCCTCCCCCGGGACCTCCACGCCAAATGGGCAGTGCGAGATTATGTGCGGGCTACCTATCCTAACGTGTATCTCCTTTGCGCCCTTCTCCTTCATGAGGTACACTATGTTTGCAAGGGTGTTCCCCCTCACGACGCTGTCGTCAATGAGGACGACCCTCTTCCCCCTTACCGCCTCGCTTATGACGTTGAGCTTGAGCTGGACGCCCTTTAGCCTCTCCACCTGGTTGGGCTTCATGGCGCTCCTTACCCTCCTGCCGGTCAGCTCGAAGCCCTTCTCGACCGGTATGCCCGTCTCATTCGCGTAAGCCATGGCAAAGGGCATCGCGGTCTCCGGAACCCCTATGACGACATCGGCATCAGCCGGGCTCTCTTGCGCAAGCTTCATGCCTATGTTGCGCCTCACCCTGTAGACCGGAACGTCGTTTATGTAAGAGTCGGGTCTCGCTAGGTAGACGTACTCGAAGCCGCAGTATGCCCTGCGCTTGGGGATCGAGAGCTGCTCGCTGTATGCCGACATAGGCGTGAATACCCTGACCTCGCCCGGCTCGATATTCTCTGCCGGGCTGATCGGCACCCTCTCACCTATGATGTCCATGACGCAGCTCTCTGAGGCTACTATCCCGCCGTCGAAGCCCATCTTTCCAAGGACGAGCGGCTTGACTCCAAGAGCGCCCCTCCCTGCAACCATCTCCTTTGCCGCATTTACCGCTATGAACGAGAAGCCGCCACCGCATCTCCCGAAGAAGCCCTTGACGGACTCTATGTCGGTCCTATTATAGTAGAGCGAAACATACGCCCTCCTCAGGTTCGCCTCGTAGCCCAGCGAGGGGTCCCAAGCGTATCCATCGACCGATGTTATTTTACCATCTATGCTGACCGAAAGATCATCGGCCAGAGCCATCGGCTGCACCTCCGCCTCCTCTTGGGGATAGGGTGACACAGCACCTATGCATACGTGCCCATTTGCGGGGCTCGATGCCAACACCTGCTCCACGAGGCCCTTGCCAGCCAACTTGACGCGCGAATCTCCGAAGAGCTCCATGCCTGCCGTCTCCTGCCCCCTGTGCTGAAGCGCCATCAGCCCGAAGACGCCGAAGTTGTAAGCGTTCCATCTGCTATCGAAAAGGTATATGCCAAGAATTCCTGCCATTTTTTCATGCCTCCATATTCAAATTTGCCTTTTCATATACTCTGTTTCCGTCTTTGCCGATAGCGGTCCTTGACCTGTCAGCGATCTTCTGCGCGAGCTCTGTCGGGTACCTGCCGCATGCGCAAGCCATGCACAGATCCCTCTCCTGCATGCCTGTGGCCCTGACATAGTCATCGATGCTCTGGAAGCAGACCGCGTCTGCCCCGATCTGCTTTGCGATGCCCGCCTCATCATGCGAGAATCCGATGAGCTCCGTGAACGTTGCCATGTCTATTCCATAGAAGCACGGATGAGTGATCCGAGGGAAGGTGACGAACATATACACCTTCTCTGCCCCGCACTCCCTCAGCTTCTTGATTATGGTCTTCGTAGTGTCCCCCCTGACGATGCTGTCCTCGACCACTATTACGCGCTTGCCGCGTAGGCTACCATTTACAACGTTGATCTTCCTATCTATGGTCGAGGTCCTGTCGTTCGAGTCGAGTATGAATGCGCGCTGAGTAACATACCTGTGCCTTCTGAGCCCCCTCTCCCACCTGAGCCCTGTCTCCTCATGAAGGCCGTATGCCGCATCGTCTGCGGTCTCCGGGATAGATATTATCACGTCGGCATCCCTCACGATTTCTTGGTATCGCCTACCTAAGTTCCTGCCGAACTCCTCCCTGACGCTATAAACTGTCCTACCATTGATTATCGAATCCGGTCTAGCGAAGTAGGAGAACTCGAAGCTGCAGAAAGCCCTCCTGTTGCACTTGAAGAGCCTCTGCCTCTCGACTCCGTCGTTCGAGAATATGGCCACCTCTCCGGGTTCCACATCCCCTACCGTGTTCAGACCGTTTATGTCAAGGCCGACCGTCTCGGACGACACTGCGGTGACGGCCCCATCCTCGCTAGCACCCATGCACAGCGGCCTGATGCCGAGCGGATCCCTGAAAGCGAAGAGCTCTCCATCCGACCTCAGGCCAATGACCGAATACGCCCCCTCCACGTCATTCATGCACCTCGCGATGCCTTCGGCGGTGCCGCTGCACATGTTTCCCGCAAGGTATCTGGCGAGCAACTCCGTATCTGAGCACGTCTTTAGTTTCGCGTTCATCTTTGAGACCCTCTCCCTAAGCCAACCTATGTTCACTAGGTTGCCGTTGAAGGCGATGCCCAGCCTCTCCTTTCCATTTGCGACGACCATGGGCTGCGCATCCTTTAGGTGCGAGTATACGTCCCGGTGTCCGGATGTGCCGTACCTGACATGCGATATTCCGACGCCGCCTGGCAGCAGGGCGTTCCATCTTATCATCTCCTCCTTCTCTATGCGGGGGACGAGGCCTAGGTCTACATATCTCTTGAATCCATCTGAGCACGTCAGGAAACCGTAAGATTCGTGCCCCCTGTGGTTCTGGGCGACAAGCCCCCAATAGAGCGGAACGAATGCACCCTTTCCGCTGGCGCACCTAACCCCAAATACCCCGCACTTCTCGCTGAGCAAAAGATGACCCCGCCTGCTTTACTATAAACATTGGTATTTACCGCAATGCTTTTAAACTTTTTTTATACATCTATTTAAAAAGTTCATCAACGCTTGCGAGCCCGAGCTCATCCACGCTAGCGCCCTCAGCAATGACTCTATTGGCGCCTATGCACCTCTTCTCGACCTCCCTGACGACCTGCCTTGGCAGCTCCGGGGCATTGCCCTCCCCAGTGAATCCCATCC
The DNA here is from genome assembly GCA_001717025.1 of Candidatus Methanomethylicus oleisabuli. Taxonomy (GTDB): domain Archaea; phylum Thermoproteota; class Methanomethylicia; order Methanomethylicales; family Methanomethylicaceae; genus Methanomethylicus; species Methanomethylicus oleisabuli. Next base: position 53,579 of record MAGU01000051.1, read on the forward strand.
TCCTTAAGCACTCCCTCAGAAACTCCTTGTCTAGGCAGTGCCTCTCCTGCGCCTCTCCTGCCCGGTAATGCTTGATTGCCCACATCCTTGCCGAATCATGCGTCGGCGGCTCATCTATCTGAATCAGTTCGCGGTTTGCAAACCCGAACTCTATCTTGAAATCAGGTATTATTATCCCTCTACTCTTTGCCTCCCTCTCGTAGAACCCGAAGAGCCTCAGCGTCGCCTCCTCCAGCTCGTCCCAGGTGTGCCTGTCCATGAGCCGCCTCTCGATCGCCTGGTCCCTGGAGATCTCCTCGTCGTGTCCGACGTCTGCCTTGGTGGTTGGCGTTATTACCGGGGAAGGCAGCTCATCCGCCAAGCGTAGGCCGTCGGGGAACCTGATTCCATACATCTCGCGCCTGCCCTTGCTGTAAGCCCTCCATAGTGAGCCGTACAGGTACTTGCGTACTACCCACTCGACGTCCACCCTCTTCGCCTTGATCACCCTTATCGTCCTTTCGTCGACAACCTCTAGGAGGTGATTGGGGTAAACCTTCCTGCTCTTCTGCATCCAGTAGGCAGAGAGCTTGAGGAGGGACATCCCCTTGTTGGGGATCAGCGTTGGTAGCACAACGTCAAAGGCTGAGACCCTATCCGTGTGAAATATCAGAAGCTCGTTGCCAACATCGTAGACGTCCCTTACCTTCCCTCTCTTCACAGTGCCTGCCTTCAGATCAGAGCGCCCTACGACCTCAACCTCTCTTCCAGTCAAAGGATCCTCAACAAATGACACCCGCCGCCACCGTCATACACATTCGGCGGCACCCTATTTTATTTTTTTTGAGCCCTCCATTTAAAAAATTAGGGCACCCCTTCAGATAAGAGGGGGTAACGCCGCGACGCTGTCGAGCACCATGTCCGGCTTGATTCTGCTCGTTTTGGCCTCTGCCTCAGTCGTCGCGCCAGTCAGGACAAGGATCGTGAAGAGGCCTGCCGCCCTCCCCGCTTTGATGTCCATGCCAAGCGTATCGCCGACCATTGCCGTCTCGCTTGGCTCGGTACCAAGCCTCTCAAGCGCCATGCGCACTATTCGGGGAGACGGCTTACCTATTATCAGGGGCCTGGCACGTGTGGCCTCAACTATCAATCGGACTATGCTGCCTGCACCGGGGAGATACCCCCCCTCGACTGGAAGATTTGGGTCAGCGTTTGTGGCTATAAACTTGGCGCCCCTTTGGATGGCATGGCATGCTGCAGCAAGCTTCTCGTAAGTCACCTTAGTGTCTAGCCCGCACACCATGTAATCGGCATCGCCCGCCCCGTCCTCGTCGAGGAGCTCGAAGCCCTCTGACCTCAGCGCTTCCCGCAGTCCATCCTCCCCAATGACGTAGCAGCTCCCCCCCTTCCTGCTCCTTGTCCTCAAGTACCTCGCCGTGGCTATCGACGACGTCATTATCTCCCGCTCGTCCGTGGCTATCCCCATTCCTGCAAGTTTTTCGACAAACTGCTTGGGGGTCTTAGTCGAGTTGTTTGTCAGGAAGAGCACCTTCCTGCCCTTGCTTCTCAATGCCTTAATGGCCTCGGGCGCCCCTTCAATGACGCTGTTGCCACGGTAGACGCACCCGTCAAGGTCGAAGATGAACGCCACATGAGGCAGTCTGCCATGCATACGCTTTTGCACCGGCACAATGGGTCATATTTACGATTTGAGCTTAAAAGCTTTCAACATTCCCATCGGTTCCAGCATGCCCTCCGTCTGATGTGCGGCATTATTGCTTTTTGAATCGTGGCGCGCGCCTAGCCGATCCTGACGCATCAGCATTTAATAAAAACTTGACCATTTGCCCCATCATCATTATTAAAAAAAAGCAATAAATTAATAAATGATTGCGGCTGAATACCGCTTGGCGATGCCTTTGAAGCGCAAGCATGTGTTGGTTGCCATAGCAATTGCCGCAATTATCTTCGTCGCAGGGATTGTCTACACGGCATCTCATACCCCCGGTGCGGAAAACGGCTCTATAAACGTCGTAGCAACGTTCTATCCGCTCGCTTACTTCGCGTCGGAGATCGGCGGAGATTACGCGTCGGTTGCCTCTCTAATACCCTACAACACCGAGGTCCATTCATGGCAGCCGTCGACCAATGACATGCTCGCTGCAAGCAATGCCGACATCCTGATCTATAATGGGGCTGGCATCGACCGCTGGTTTGAGGATAGTCTGCTTACCGCAATCAACACAACGGGGAAGCTGGTGGTTGAGACCGCCGCAGGCCTCCCGCTCATAGCCGGTTCCGAAGGCGATCCTTACCATGATCATGATTATGGGTCTGAACATGAGAACGAAACCGCTGAGAGTCAGGAGGTTCAGGATCATGGCTTGTATGATCCACATACTTGGATAAGCCCGGCTTTGGCACGACAGCAGGCGCAGAAGATATACGAGGCATTCGTGCAGCTCGACCCATCGCACAGCGCTTACTATGAGCAGCGCTGGGCATTACTTAGCGAGAAGCTCGAGGATTTGGACCAAGCCTACGCCCTAAACCTGTCGGCTAAGACGAAGAGCACCATCTTCGTGACCCATGGCGCATTTGGATACCTTGCCGATAGGTATGACTTCGAGCAGGTCTCTGTCATTGGCATCTCGGCCGACGAGCAACCCAGCGCCTCGGCATTTGCAGGAATTGTGGACCTGATGGTCGAGCGCGATACATACGTCATATTCCTTGATCCCGTATACGAAGACAAGTATGCCAATACCCTAAAGGCCGAGCTGGAATCGAGGACAAGCCATACCGTTACCATATTGGAACTATATCTCATGCTTGGTCCTGTGAACGGGATGGATTACTTCGATCAGATGGAAGCAAATCTTTTAAATCTAAAGCTGGGTCTTGGTGTACCTTAAGCAGCGGCGTTAAGCTAGGGCGTATGTCAATGGCAAACGAATGCGCGCTGGAAGTCGAGCACCTGAATGTTGCAAGGTCGGGCTCGCTGGTCATAAAGGACGCCTCCTTCAAGATATACCGCAGGGACTATGTGGGCGTGGTCGGTCCAAACGGCGGCGGCAAGACCACGCTCTTTCTTGCCATCTTGGGGATGATCCCCGCCCAGAGCGGCATCATCCGCATCTTCGGTCAGGAAGCGTCCTCATTCTCGAGCTGGGAGCGCGTCGCTTATGTCTCGCAGGACGCCATAAACTTTGACTCGAGCTTTCCTATCACCGTGCGCGAGCTCGTCTCGCTGGGAAGGGTCAAGAGGAGCAACCTCGGCAGACCTTTGAAGCGCGAGGACTGGCAGGCTGTGGACGACGCCCTTGACTTTATGGGTCTCATCGATATCAAGGAGAGGAGGGTGGGTCAGCTATCCGGCGGTCAAAAGCAGCGAGCCTTTGTTGCCAAGGCGCTCGTCAGGAATCCCGAGATCCTCTTTCTTGATGAGCCGATCGCCGGCATCGACGCTGCCACGCAGGAGAAGTTTTACCAGAAGATGAGCGACCTGAATGCCGAGCGGGGCATAACGATACTCATGGTGTCGCATGACCTTGCTGCCGTCTTCTGCCGGATGTCTAAGGTCATATGTGTAAACCGGAGCGTGAACGTATCCGAAATAAGTCCAGATACGGATCCGAACAGCATACTAAGGGAGGCTTATGGAGAGCACTTCCATTTCGTCTACCACAGGCACGAATGCTCGGGGGCGTTTAAGGATGATTGATATCTTCTCGCCGCTATTGAAGCTGCTTGGCTACCAGTTCTTCCAGTACGCCCTCATAGGCGGTGCACTGGCGACCCTCGCCTGCGCATGGATAGGTCTCTTCCTGATCCTTAGGAAAGAGTCGATGATAGTCGATGGGCTAGCCCATACCGCATTCGGGGGGATTGCCATCGGCGTCTTCTTCGCCATCAACCCACTGCTGCCTGCGCTGATAGTCTCCTCGATCGCAGTGCTCGCAATCTCCTACATGAGGAAGAGGGGTCTAGCACAGTCCGACTCCGCAATCGCGGTAATGCTTGCCTTGGGGTTCTCGACGGGGCTTATCATCATCAGCCTTGCCGGCGGCTTCAATGTGGAGCTGTTCAGCTATCTCTTCGGGTCCATATTGACCATCAGCTACACAGACCTCATGATAGTGTCTGTCCTTAGCATCTCGGTCCTGCTATTCCTCTCTATCTTCTACAAGGAGCTCCTCTGCATCGCATTCGACGAGGAGTCGTCAAGCCTCACAGGCATACCCGTCGAGATAATCTCGACCGCGTTCAACATCATGGTAGCAGTAACCATCGTCGTCTCGATAAAGATAATCGGCATAATACTGGTCGTTGCGCTGATAGTCCTTCCCGCCCTCTCCGCCCTCCAGCTGCACCTTTCATTCAAGAAGACGATGGTTGCGACGGTGATCCTCGGAATAATCGGCGTTGTATCCGGGCTCTTCCTATCCGCTGTATACGACGTTGCAACAAGCGGCATAATCGTATTTGCCATGCTCGGGGTGTTCTTTATGTCTGTGCTAATCGGCCGCAGATGAATGGATTATATTGCAGCACATTGAGATTATATTAGTGTGGTTGTAATGGGGTTGGGGCGCTGATCAAAGTTGGTCGTGGTGAGCCTTTCTATTCCCGATGAGCTGCTGGCGGATCTAGACACGGTTCTGGGCGAGGGGAGGTCGGCAAGCCGATCTGAGGTCATCAGGCAGGCTCTGAGGAATTACATCTCCGAGTACAGGGAGCTCAGCGAGATGAGAGGAGTCGTCATCGCTACCATAACCGTCCTCTACGACAAGGAAGAGAAGAACGATGGGCACCTCGGCCTGCAGCACGAATTCGGAGAAATAATCACCTCCTACCTGCACTCCCATCTGAGCGATGACAGTTGCCTCGAGGTGATGGTGATTAAAGGCGACGCCTCACGGCTGAAGCAGCTGATCGACGGCCTGAAGGCGGACCTCCACTTGAAGAACATGAAGTTCTCCGTTATGGTTGAGGGTTAGTGTTGCCGCCTCCATATCTGACCATCGCCATCGCCCACACGGTATATCGTGCACCATTCGCCTCAGGACACTAGGAGTATTGCCAAACCGACGAGTGCCCCGCCCAGCACCCCGATGGGGGAGAGCGCCTCTCCTAGAAACGCCGATGATGCTATTGTCGCCATGACGATCTCAAGGAGCATTATGACCCCCGTATTTACTATGGTGAGTGCCTTTAGCGCCCTGTAGAAGAGGAAGAATGCAACGATGGTGCAGAAGACCGCAGTGTATGCCACCGATGCGAGGGCGATGGGGGTTGGCGAGAAGCCGAAGCTTGAGAATGCAAGGAAGGGCAGGACCGTCAACGCAGACGTCAGCGTCATGGATTCGGTCACCTCCATAGCCGTCATCTGCAGCTGCGTAGCCGCCTTCTTGTTATAGATCATGGAGTATGCCCATACGATTCCCCCTGCAAATATCATCGTGTCGCCGATCCGCTACCCGTCAAGGATCATTGAGACGTCGCCGGCGGTCGTTATAATGAAAACTCCAAGTAGCCCAATGGCTATTCCTGCCTTAGCCTTGGGCTTGACCTTCTCACCCAGGTTCAATGCGCTGAATGTTGCCATGAACACGACATTGACGTTGACAAGGAGCGATGCATTCGTCGCGGTGGTGAAGTTGAGGCCGAATGCCTCCATGACGAAGCCCAAGCCGTTAGTTATGCCGAGTATCCAAGGGGTCTTCCCTGAAACCAGCCTGCGAATGGGGCGCCTGGTTGCTAGGAGGTAGAGAATGACAATCAGCGCAGAAAGCACGAACCTCATATCGATGAATAGCAGCGAATCCATCTCCCCTACCGCGACCTTAATCACCGGGAATGAGCTGCCCCACGCCGCTACCGATATCAGCAAGCCCGCTACGGCGCCGGTCTTCGAGTCCGTGGTCAACCATCCCATCACGCAGGCCTCCCCACCAGTATGTTGTCCTTGGTCCTGAGCAGCCGGACCCTCAAATCAATGCCCTGATCAAGCTCCGCGCCGACCAGCGTGACCAACCTCTTCCTGTCTCTCGTTGCCGCTAGGGTCTCCCCCCTCAGCCATCCTGGCCCTATGACCCTTACGCCCACCTTCTCCCCCTGCCGATAGGGGACCGGGAGCGCATTGGCGGGCCTTATCCCGAAGTCCGAGCGTCTCAGCACAAGGTTTGCCCCTTCCTCGAGCCCGACCTCCCGCATCCTGCGGTAGAAGTCATACCACGAGACCTGCCTCATCTCCCTCGTCCTTCTGCCGTGTGGGTGGAACTCGCACTTCTGTATGCCCAACATGGGCCACCTCTTGCCGGCGCCGACCTCCTTTGCGAGCCGAACGAGCTTGCCGAGCTCGCCGTCGTTGATGGGGTGGACCCAGACCGGCGCCACCAGAAGGTCCATGCGGGTCTCGGAACAGATATGCCTGGCGGTCCTGACTACTTTCAGCAGGTCGTAGCTTGGGGTACCTGCGAGCAGCCTCGCCTGCTCCGGATCGGTCGAGTCTATGGACAGGTTGATCCTGTCGAGCCCGGCATCTGCGAGCTCGGTCGCATTCTCCTCGTCCATTAGTGCGCCGTGGGTCTGGAGCGATATTGTGGTAACGCCGTCCGTGTCTGCCAGCCCTTGGACCAGGTCCGCGAGCCTGGGGTACGTGAAGGGGTCACCAACGGTATCGATGTGCGCCTCTACGCCGTTACCCTTCATCGCAACCATTGCCTTGAACCATTCCAGCAGGTGGTCCAGGCCGACTATATACTCTGACCTGCGCCTGTGACTGCAAGGCCCGGCGTCCGTGGAGCAGAATATGCAGCTCAGAGGGCATGATGAAGACGGCCTCACCTGCACCACGTTTGTCCCCCTGTCTATCAGGCCGAACGCCACCGAGCCGACTAGTGGCGCGTCATCTGGAACCTCGAAGAGCCGAGCCATGTGCCTTCCTCCAAGAACCGTCAATGCGTTGCCCACGATCAACTCGTTGCGGGCCACTGGTAGAGTCATTGCGTAGCATAGAAATATAAACCGTGGTCCTTTCCTAATACTTCTAAAGCTCGAGAAGGTGATTCCCTTGGGTGACATGGATCTGATGTTCAATCCGAAGAGCATAGCCGTAATAGGCGCATCGAGGAACCCCAAGAAGATAGGCTACGAGTTGGTTAGCAACATACTCGCCGGCGGATACGAGGGCAAGCTCTACCCTGTCAACACTGAGGGCGCCGAGATCATGGGCATGAAGTCCTACACCTCTGTTATGGACGTGCCGGGGGAGGTCGACTTGGCAGTAATCGCCGTGCCGGCGGTTTACGTCCCCGATATCATGGAGGAGTGCGGCAAAAAGGGCATAAAGACCGCGCTCGTCATAAGCTCGGGCTTCAAGGAGATGGGCAACGAGGAGCTCGAGTCGAAGCTGCTGTCGATCGCAAGGCGGCACGGCATCAGGATGCTCGGTCCAAACATCTTCGGCCTGTATTACTCGCCGTCGCGGATGAATGCGACATTCGGTCTATCGAGCGTCTTCCCCGGCGGCATCGCGTTCATAACCCAGAGCGGGGCGCTGGGCATTGCAATGATGGGCTGGACGAACCTATACCGGATAGGCGTCTCGGCAGTGGTGAGCATGGGGAACAAGGCGGACATAGAGGAGTCGGACATGCTGGACTACTTCAAAGACGACCCTCACACGAAGGCCATTCTCATGTATATCGAGGGCGCAAAGGACGGGAGGCGCCTCATAGACTCCATCAAGAGGACCACCATCACGAAGCCTGTCGTTGCTCTCAAGTCCGGCAGGACCGAAAAGGGCGCCTCGGCTGCCGCGTCGCACACCGGCTCACTCGCCGGGTCAGACCGCATATACGACGCCGCATTCAGGCAAGGCGGCGCCCTGCGTGCCTCCGACTTTGCCCAAGCCTTCGACTGGGTCAAGCTGATGACCGCCCAGCCGCCACCGCCAAGCGAGAACTGCCTGATACTGACGAACGGTGGCGGCGTCGGCGTCATGACGACGGACGCATGCGAGGAATCGGGCGTGAACGTCTGGCCACTGCCGGACGGCCTACAGGCCGAATTCAAGAAGTTCATACCCATCTTCGGCAACTTCAAGAACCCCGTCGACCTAACGGGGCAGGCATACGAGGAGAGCTACTACAGATCGGTCGAGCTATCCCTGAAGGACCCGCGCATAGGTTCGGTGATCGTGCTGTACTGCCAGACGGCAATCACTGACCCAGTATCGATTGCGAAATCCGTCATAGACGCCTGCGAGGCAGGGCACTGCGGCAAGACCATCCTGTCAAGCTTCATTGGCGGATCCCAGTGCGACGATGCGATGAAGAAGCTGGACGAGCACGGCATCCCTTCTTACCCTATACCTGAGCGGGCGGTATCATCTCTGGCCGCATACTACAGGTGGCAGCGATTCAAGCAGAGGCACGGTCGGTAAACCGCGGACGAAGAGTCGCTCAGTCCCACCACTTCTTGGATAGCGGCATGGCTAGGATCTCCCTTATCTCGAGCCTCTTCTCCCTGTCCTTCGAAAAGACCATCCCCGGGAACGTGGACCTGATTACCGCGGCAGTGTCCGCACCCCTGCCGCTGCCGCCGACCCCTATGACGTCCTTGTAAGGCTCGAGCACGCCGCAGTCGACCGCGGAGAGGACGACCTCGACCGCGACCTTCATCCCCTGACCGAACGCGTACAGCGTGTCCCTGAACGCCTGCTCCAGCGTCGGCACCTTCAGCAGCGAATCGTCGTAGACGCCGCCATGCAGCACGTAAGGCGCCTTGTCGAGCACTATCACTCCGAGCTCTTCAAGCTCCGCCTTGATCTTCTCATCCATGCACGGCCACTCCGCGCCCATCTCCCTCCTGAATGCGCTCTCGGAGACGCAGATTATTCGCGCCTGGTCCTTTATCACATTCGCGAACTCTAGCGCGGTCGCGCCGGATGAGCTGGCGACGACCACGTCGCGTATGCCGCTCCTCTCGATGTGCTTGTTCACCGCCTCCGCCACGAGGTTGGTGTTCGCCTCGCCCGGCTTCTCAAAATGGTAAACCTCGCGGATCTTGAACGTCATGCGCACCCCTCAGGTGTCTTGTGTCGCGATCCCCTTTTAAGCATGCCCTTCCTTCGTTTCGATTCGCAGACGGTGGACCGTACAGTTTCCGATTTCCTACAAATGCAATGGTGAATTATGACATAATGAGGATGCAATTCTTTCTGCGCGTGTTTGGTTCTTCATATTTTTATGCGCTTTTCTGACAATACTTAAATATTCCATATGACCCCTCTATAGCGGTCGTAACTATGGCTGTGATAGACGAGCTCGACTCAAAGATCATCGATCTGCTCTCAAAGGACGCCGGACAGTCCTACTCGGAGATCGCTAGGGCACTCAACCAGAACGAGTCCACCATCAGGAAGCGCGTCATAGCCCTGAGGGGGAAGGGCGTGATCAAGAAATTCTCGTGCGTCGTTGACCACCTGAAGTTGGGCTACAACACGATTGCTATAGTCGGGCTAGACGTCGACCCAAGCCTCCTGCTGGACGTCGCGCAGAAGCTCGCCGACATGAGCGAGACCAAGTCTGTGGCAACATCGACCGGCGACCACATGCTCATGGCAGAGGTCTGGGCCAAGGACGGGAGAGACCTATCGCAGACACTCTCGAGGATGGGCGCCATAACGGGCGTAAAGAGGCTCTGCCCTGCAATACTGCTTGAGAAGATCAAAGAGTAGAAAGCAGTAAATGAATAAAAAAGGGAGAAAGAAAGGAAAGAGGCTAGTGCCTATCTATGATATCTACCTCACTAAACCAATAATGAGTCCATTACTATGTTGTGGTAGTAGTTGTCTGTAAGGAGGATTATCTGCGGCTGGCTTGCCTCATAACCCTCTGCGTAAGCAAAGATCAGCGCTGGCGAGAATGGATATGCGCGGATGTCCCAATTATAATTATATTCTAGCGCCTCATTATAGCCGAAACAGTAAAAGCCATTTCCATCAGTGGTAGTTGTCGCTATCTCAACGCTTCCTATTGCGCTGCCAACAGGAGCTTGCACGGCATCCCCGAAGAATACCAAGACTACGGTTGCGCTCTCTATTAGCGTTCCATTATCCGCGTGCACGTAGCCGCTTATAGTCATGCGTTGTGGGTGGATGAATCCCTGATCCACGGTTGCCTGCCCTGCTGCTACTGCGGGCATGACGAGCGCCGCAATCATGACTGCTGCTAATATTCCCACTCCATATTTATTCATAGAAGCTCCCTCTTTTTGCAATTATCACTTCCTTGCTGCCATATAAAAAGGTTTACGCAAACGCCTCTTTTTCACCGATTGTATCCTTAACCCACCATGGCTCGGTTATCTTTTGTGCAGTTTTCACCTATTATCTTGGTCCTCTTCAGTAGCAGCGAATTGGTCACGACCGAGACCGAGCTCAATGCCATCGCGAGCGACGCGATCTCCGGTCTCAGCACCAGCGCGGGGTAGAGCACTCCCGCGGCTATGGGGATGCCGGCGGAGTTGTAGACCATCGCCCAGAACATGTTCTGCCTTATCTTGCTAACGGTCTTCTTGCTCAACCTTATCGCGGCAGCGACCCCGCTCAGGTCCCCCCTGGTCAGGACTATCCCCCCCGCCTCCTTCGCTATCTCCGTCCCGCCACCGATTGCTATGCCGACGTCCGCCTGGATGAGGGCAGGCGCATCGTTTATGCCATCGCCCACCATCGCGACCGCCTCCCCCCCCTCTTGGAGCCTCGCTATCACGCCCCTGTCTCTTATACAC
>MAGU01000005.1 GCA_001717025.1 Candidatus Methanomethylicus oleisabuli
CCTCCCCTCCCTGCCCTCACATTCTTCCATCTGCGCCCCGCCCCGCCCGCTCCGACTCAACGCTCGCCCCGTAAAATCTCAACGTTCATATACCGTGTGCGAGATAATCCTCTCAGGTGCATCTCATGAAAGCGCTCGTCCTTAGCGGCGGTAAGGGCACGCGCCTCCGGCCGCTCACCTTCACGCTCGCGAAGCAGCTCATCCCGGTTGCGAACAAGCCAATCCTCGGCTACGTCCTCGACCAGGTCAGGGAGGCGGGGATCACCGAGACCGGCGTCATAATAGCCGCCGAGACCGGCCACCACGTCAAGGAGTACGTGAGGGACGGATCGGGGTGGGGGATGCGCATAGAGTACATCCTCCAGGAGCCGCTCGGACTCGCCCACGCCGTGAAGCAGGCGCGCCCCTTCCTTGGCGACTCCCCCTTCGTGATGTGCCTCGGGGACAACCTGCAGGGGAAGGGCATATCGCACCTCGTCAGGCGCTTCCAGGATGATCGCCTCGACTGCCTCATCCTCCTGAAGGAGGTCCCAGACCCCCAGCGCTTCGGGATAGCCGTCCTAGACTCCGCCGGGCAGGTCACGCGGCTGCTCGAGAAGCCCAAGGAACCGCCGACCAACCTTGCCGTCGTGGGGACCTACGTCTTCTCGCCGAAGGTCCACCAAGCCGTGGACCGGATAAGGCCCTCCTGGCGCAACGAGCTCGAGATCACCGATGCCATACAGGAGATGATCGGCATGGGCTTCAGGGTCGCCGCCGAGGTACTCGACTCCTGGTGGCTCGACACAGGCAAGAAGGACGACATCCTCACCGCCAACCAGATAGTGCTCGACGAGTACGTGAAGAGGGACATCCGCGGCACGGTCGAGGGGAGCACGGTCGAGGGGCGCGTCAGCATCTGCGAGGGCGCCTCCATTAAGGGCAGCCGGGTCAGGGGGCCGTGCGTCATAGGGCGCGGCGCGTCCGTCGAGTCTTCGTTCATCGGGCCGTACACGAGCATAGGCGACTCTGCAACGGTCGTCAACTCCGCAGTCGAGAACTCGATCCTCATGACTGGAGCCTCGGTGAAGGACGTCGAGCGCATGGAGGACAGCCTCCTCGGGAAGAACGCGCGGATCTCGAAGAACGGCAGGTCTCGCGTTGTCAGGGCGAACGTGGGCGACTTCTCAGACATCGAGGTCTGACCGCTTCTCTTAAATCCGCAAGAACCGAGTACAGTCTGAGGTATGTTCAAGATGCTACCAGGAATTGCCGTCAGGCAGCTGAGGAGGTTCCCGGACGACAGGGGGATCTTCACCGAGATACTCCGTTCGGACTGGGACGACGTCTTCAAGGACGAGGCCAGGCAGGCGAACTACTCCGTCACCCACCCGGGCGTCGTAAGGGCATGGCACAGGCACGAGCGGGGGCAGGTCGACCTCTTCCTGTGCCTGGGAGGATCCATCAAGATCTGCGCATACGACGACGCCTCCGGTGAGCTTGACGAGGTCGTCTCCTGCGGCGAGTCCCTTCAGCTGGTGCGAGTGCCGGGTGCCTTCTGGCACGGCTTCAGGGCGCTCGGGTCAGAGCCGGCCCGCCTCGTGTACTTCACCAACCGGCTATACGACGCCAAGCGGCCAGACGAGCTGAGGCGCCCGTGGGACGACCCGTCCGTGGTGCCAACGTCCATAAACGGCAGGAGCGATGACCCGCGGTGCGGCAGACCGTGGGACTGGCTCCACGTGCAGTTCAAGTAGCGCGCCGGGGGGCACACATGCACATACTCGTCACCGGCGGGCTCGGCTTCATTGGGAGCAACTTCATACGGCTGATGCTCGATGGCGGCTACTCCGTGACCAACCTCGACAACCTCTCCTACGGATCCAGCATCGACAGCCTGAGGGGGGTCGAGCCGAACCCCAAGTACCGCCTCTTCAGGGGGGACATATGCGACGCCCCCCTCGTCGAGGGGCTCGTAAAGGAGGTCGCCTGCATCGTCAACTTCGCTGCCCAGACCCACGTGGACCGGTCCATCTCCGACCCCATGTCCTTCTACAGGACCAATGTCGGCGGCGCCCTCACCCTCCTGGAGGCTGTGAGGAAGTGCGGGCGCGACGTCAGGCTCGTCCAGATCGGGACGGACGAGAGCTACGGCGACGCCGAGAGGGGCTCCTTCAGGGAGACCGACCGGCTAAGCCCGTCCTCGCCGTACTCGGCATCGAAGGCTGCCGCCGACCTATGCGCCCTCTCCTACCGTAGGACCTACGGCATAGACGCCGTGGTTACGCGCTGCACAAACAACTTCGGGCCATTCCAGTCGCCGGAGAAGCTTATACCGAAGACGATAATCCGCGCCGAGAGGGGGCTGAAGGTTCCGGTCTACGGCACGGGCAGGAACGTGCGGGACTGGATATACGTCGAGGATCACTGCAGGGCGGTCAAGGCGGTCATGGAGTCGGGGAGGCCGGGGGAGATCTACAACATCTCAGCAGAGAGCGAGCTGGACAACCTGACCGTCATCAAGAAGGTCCTCCGGATGATGTCCCTTCCCGAGACCGCCATCGAGTTCGTCGAGGACAGGCCGGGCCACGACGTCAGGTACAGCCTCGACTCGAGCAAGCTTAGGGGGGAGCTTGGCTGGCGCCCGCTCTACTCCTTCGATGAGGCGCTCTCCAGCACCGTAGGTTGGTACCTAGACAACGACTGGTGGTGGGGGCCGCTGGCAGACGAGAAGACCCTCTCCCCAGCCCCGTGGAAGCTCAAGTGGTAGGCCGGCTAGGTGCCCTTGGCACCTTCTGCGCCTACGCGCGTGGCGCGCGGGCAAAGCTGCGCCATTATGGGCTAAGGTGATGCGCTAACGTGCGATGCGATAATCAATGCTCAGCTAATGCAAGCTGACAGTATAAGCTAAGCTTAAAGAGGTGCAGCGCTCAATTTATAAATTATCCGCAAGAAAACTGCCGGCTTTAGTCGGTAGACCATAAGCCGCCCGCCGCAGGCGCTTGATTAATTAAGCCACGCGGTCGGCCAGCAGATCGATTAGGGATGACCAAAGATGCGCGTGCTCATAACTGGCGCAAACGGGCTCCTCGGCTCGAAGATCTCCGAGATATACGACCGGAGGGGCCACGTCGTCTACGCCGGCTTCACCTCTGTCCCGCCTGCCATCGGGAAGCCTGTCCAGATGGACATCACCGACAAGGTGATGGTGAGGGAGGGCTTCGAGGATTGCAGCCCTGACATCGTCTACCACTGTGCCGCCGCAACGAACGTAGACGCCTGCGAGGCGGACCCACAACTCGCAAAGGAGGTCAACGTCGAGGGAACCAGCTACGTAGTACATGAGGCCAAGCGCGTTGGGTGCCAGGTAATATTCATCTCCACCGACTACGTCTTCGACGGTCAGCAGGGGCACTACCGCGAGGATGACCCGCCGAACCCGATCAACGTCTACGGCAGGACCAAGCTTGAGGCGGAGCGCATCGTGCTCGCCTCGGGCAGGCCGTCCGTGATAGCGCGGACCAGCGTGATCTTCGGCGCTACGCCGTCCAGCGGAAAGCAGAACTTCGCCCTCTGGGTGCTGGAAAACCTCCGCAGGGGCAAGCGCATACAGGCACTTACGGACAGGTACGCATGCCCCACCTACAACCAAAACCTCGCCGAGATGCTCATAGAGACCGCGGAGAGGGGGTTCGCCGGCATCTGCCACCTCTGCGGCGCTACCCGCGCCTCAAGGTACGAGTTTGCCGTCGCCATAGCTGAGACCTTCGGCCTGGACAAGTCGATGGTGGTCCCAGCCGCCTCATCCGAGATGGAATCCAGGATGAAGGCCAAGCGACCTCCGGACTCATCGCTGGACAACTGCAAGTCCCTCAGGATACTCAGGACGCGGCCCATGGAGCTGATGGATGCCCTCTCAGCCATGAAGGTCGAGATGGAGGCGAACCCGCTGATGCTGCCTAAGGAGCCGCAGGAGTAACTGGCGCGGCGTGGGCCAGCTCGCTCGCGCCCCTGCGCCCCCGTTCACGACCGCCCCTGCGCCCCCGTTCACGACCGCCCCTGCGCCCCCGTTCACGACCGCCCCTGCGC
>MAGU01000052.1 GCA_001717025.1 Candidatus Methanomethylicus oleisabuli
CCCATATGCCTCACCTTTAGCGACGCATCTTTGTTCATTATGAGCGAGGTAGTTTGAGCGAGAGGTATCTCGACATCATGATCAGACTCCTGAAGCACCGCCGGTTGCAGTAAGTCGATCCTTTCGCCGTTACTTGGAATGACGACCCTGCCTGCATATTGCTTGACGGAATCCGCCAAGGCAATCAGGCTTGATTCATCGCCGTGTACTAGAACCAAGAGCTCGGGTTTTAACTTTGATATATAATTGCACAGCTCATTATGCATCGCATGACCGGAGAGATCGAAGTGGGCGATATTGCATCCAACATGGACTCCTAAGACGTCCCTCGAAATCATATCGCGAAGCAAAAAATCACGCCTGCCGTTGAGGAGGTCTGCGCCAGTTGTGCCTTCTTCCATATGCCCGCATAATGCAATAAGATTCCTCTCCGAGGCGGCCATCCGCATCATGTGCCAGACGCTCCACCCGCCCCGCAGCATTCCCGATGGAGCGATGATAATGCAAGGATCGTCCTTGCGGTGCAACTGCTTCCGCTCGGTGAGCCCCTTGAAGGTTCTCAAGGCACCCCACCGAAAAGGATTTATGTTGTTGAAGAGGAATGCCCGCCGCACTTTATCGTCCATATAAATAAGAAATTGCTCGTATACACGCAGCGTCTCTATCGCCATGCCCTCAAGATACACGTCTACATTCGGGAGCCCATTCCAGTTGTCCTTGAGTATCTTCAGGAGTTCGTGCGTCTTGCCAACCGAGAAAGCAGGGATCAGGACCTTTCCACCCCCCTCAAGGGCAACCTTTATGGCCGAAAGGAACTCCTTTTCAGTCTCCGCTCTGCTCCGCCGGTTCTTGTCCCCATACGTACCTTCGCATATGAGGACGTCCGGATTTACGAGGTCATCGGTTCGCCAATACCGCAGGTGGTTGGAAGATGTGCCGAGATCGCCTGAATATACTATGCGGTAGTTGGTGTTTGAAATTTCGGTCATTGTTGAACCAAGTATATGTCCTGCGTTATGGAAGTTGACCCTAAGCGAGTTGAGCTTGAATACTTCGTGGTAGGTCGTTGGAACTGCAAGCTTCATGAGGATCTTGTGCATCTCCTTTGAGGACCAGAGCCGCTGATCGCTTGACCACTCGCGCTCCATTATCGAAAGTTCGTCCTGCCAGAGCAGTTTCAGTAGCGCTAATGTAGGCAAGGTCATGTAGACTTTGCCATTGAATCCATGACGCACGAGCTCAGGAATAGCGCCGGTATGGTCCAGATGGGCGTGGGAAACGAATACCCCGTCCAGATGCTCTATGCTAGTCTGTGACAGGTCCGGCATGGATGCGCGCCCTTCAGCAGCAGGGTCTATGCCGCAGTCCAAGAGGAAATGGTGACCATTAACATCGAGTTGGAGGCATGACCTTCCCACCTCTCTGCCTCCCCCAAGCACTCTGAGCTGGGGCATCAAACTAACCTCTGTTCGGAGAACAATATATCGTTTGGAAATTTTAAAGCTTTTTATGAAAAAAAATTGACTTGCTTGATTGAGCTAACGCTGATGAAGAATGAAGACGATTTATATCGCATAATAGCTTCATTACATAGGTGAAGTGGTTGGGGGATAAAGTCACGAATTTGACTGACGGCAGTGTGCATGAATTCTTGAAAGATGCAGGTCGAATCGTGGTCCTCAAATTTTGGGATCCTTGGTGCAGCATCTGCACAGAGATGGCTCCAGTCTTTGAGGAGACGGCTAAGAGGCTACACGGAAAGGCGATCTTTGCGGCTTTGAATATGAGGGAGAACCCGAAAGCGGCAAGGGATTACGATGTATACATCACGCCGTCTTTCATCCTATTAAAGGGCGGGAAAGAGGTGGGCAGGGTTGGAGGGCTACTCAAGCAGGAAGAGCTTGAGTTGGAGATCAGACGTCTTCTATGACCTGTATCTGAGAAAAGCTATAGGCTAGATATTACAACTTTCAGAGGGTGCTCATCATTGATAAGGGCTGTTGCCACGGATGTTGATGGAACAATAACCGACAGCAAATCGATCCTGAATCTTGCGGCTGCCGAGGCGATAAGGGAACTCGAGAGGAGGGGCATCATGGTTACGTTATGCTCAGGTAACGCATTATGTGTGCTGAAGTCCCTTGCGAGATATATAGGGTGCACCGGACCCGCGATTGCAGAGAATGGAGCTGTGATCGAGTATAGAGGCAAGCTGAAGATCATCGGAGAGAAGGGATTAGCACAAAGAGCGCTATGCCAGCTTAAAGAAGAGCTCGGCGGCATTGTTAAGGAGACATGGTCTAACAAGTACAGGTATGTCGATGCGGCGATTCTGCGGACCGTCGACCTAAAAGACGTTGAGGGCGTCGTAAAGCGATTCGAGGGCGTCAAGGTCATTGACAGTGGATTTGCGTATCACATCATCGATAGCCGCGT
The DNA here is from genome assembly GCA_001717025.1 of Candidatus Methanomethylicus oleisabuli. GTDB lineage: Archaea > Thermoproteota > Methanomethylicia > Methanomethylicales > Methanomethylicaceae > Methanomethylicus > Methanomethylicus oleisabuli. The sequence goes on from MAGU01000052.1 coordinate 2,437, forward strand.
TGACAAGGGCAAAGGGCTACTGTGCGCATCAAAATGGGCGGGCTTAAACCCAACCGAGATTGCCGGAGTGGGGGACAGTATGACCGACTACGAGCTCCTCCAGTCTGCGGCACACAGGTATGCGGTCGGAAATGCCTCCCCCGAGCTGAAGAAGATAGCGGAGATGGTTTCAGAGCGGCAGTACGGTGATGGTTTTGCAGAGATAGTCAAGACGATAATCGCGAAGAACGAGGGCGGCAAGCGATCTGCCTAACGCAGCGCAGGAGAGGAGGATATGGCCGGATTCGCCAAGAGGGAAGTCATGAACGCTTATGATAATATTGCTCATGAGTTCAAAGAGACGAGGAGGAAGGCTTGGCGTTCGATAAAAGAGATCGGCAACCCCGCGGGAATGACGATACTTGACCTCGGCGCGGGCTCCGGCAGGAATGCGATAGCGTTGGCGGAGGCGGGCGCGGCAAATGTCGTGGCAGCCGATATATCAATCAGGATGCTGGAGATGCTGAGGTTTGAAGATACGCATGCCGAAATAATAATGCCTGTGCAATGCGATGCGATGGAGCTACCATTCAAGGAAGGCGCGTTCGACGCCGTGGTCTGCGTAGCGATGATACATCATATCGCAGGCAGGATGAACAGGAGGGGGACATTGAGGGGGGCGGGCCAGGTCGTGAAGGCTGGAGGAGGCATCCTAGTAACCGCATGGTCAAGGCGGCAAAGCAGGTTTGCGAAGCGTGTGCCTCACATGCTACTTGCGTGGTGGAGGGGGGGCGAGCTGGGTGACGCACATATACCATGGGGCAACAAGGCAACAAGGTTCTTTCACCTTTACACGAAGGGAGAGCTGAAAGCCGACCTGACCGAAGCAGGGTTCAAAGTTGAGAGGGTCTATGGTGAGAGAGTCAGAGCCAAAACATTGGCGGAGAATTGGGTGGCGATTGGAAGGAAGGGATGAATAAAGGTGATTGGGCGTCCAGCTGAATCTTGTCATAATGAAATGGAGGCGGATGGCGACGAGGATGCTAAGAAGGTCTTGTCGAGGCGGATCATCGAACGGATGAAGGTTTCCAACCTTAACAGGCAGGGCCTATGTAAAGTTAAATATGAGATTGCGAAGGAGGAGGGGCTCCGGAATATCCCTAAGAACCACGATATTCTGAAATATCTAATGAAAGGAGAAGAGCAACTCATCGGAGTCCTCAGAGGCAAAGAGGTGAGGTCTGCCTCGGGGTTATACACGGTTGCGGTCATGACCAAGCCCACAAAGTGTCCGAAGGACACGCCTTGTGCATACTGCCCTGGCGGTACCGAGAAAGGAACGCCACAGAGCTATCTGGGCAACGAACCCGCGCTGATGAGGGGGATACAGGCCAACTTCGACCCATATATGCAAGTCAATCTCAGGCTCGATCAATATGAAAAGATAGGCCACCGACCATCAAAGGTTCAGCTCATAATAATGGGGGGGACGTTCCCCGCAATTGACCTCGACTATCAAGAGTGGTTTGTAACCAAGTGCCTCCAAGCGATGAACCGCCGCAACAAGAA
>MAGU01000053.1 GCA_001717025.1 Candidatus Methanomethylicus oleisabuli
CTTTTTAGGGTACAGCGTCATGCTGTACACCATGCAAAAAGAGCAGCACGTTATGGAGGCGTTGGGGAAGACCAGGGTTGTCATCGAGGGCTCGAAGGTCATCGATGTGGGCAAGCCCGTAATCGAAGAGTGCCCGCTGGCGAAGAAGTTCGCACAACCCGTCACTCGCCTCGCTCCAGATCAGATCAAGGCAAACGTTGAATGGAGGATCAAAAGCTACGGCATGTTCACAAAGGACCGCCAGGTCACATCGGACGATGACTTCGTTGTCTTTGGCGCGTCCGAACTAATAGCATCGGGCATTTCAGCGGGGGTAATCGACTGCGCAGTTATCGCATGCGATGGGGCCGGCACCGTGTTGGCTCCAACGCCGCAACTAGTACAGGGGATAGGCGGACGCATGTCTGGACTAGTCAGCACAGCACCAGTCCCAGAGGTGATATCGAGGATAGAGCAGGCTGGAGGGCATGTCCTCGATAAGCAGACCGCACGACTGGATCAGCCAGGAGGGGCCGCTCGCGCCTTTGCTTTGGGATACAAGCGGATTGCGGTTACAGTCGCCCATGCATGCGATTGCGCTTCCATCAGGGCGGCTTTCCCCGGGGCTCTTATATTCGCAGTCCACCTTACAGGGATATCGAAGTCAGACGCAGAGGTATTTGCAGACAATGCCGACATGATATCAGCTTGTGCCTCGAGGTGGGTGAGAGACGTCGCAGGACCTAGGGCGCTGCTGCAATGCGGATCGGCAATACCTGTCTTCGCGATGACGTCTCTTGGGAAGCGGCTGATAGCAGAGAAGATCGTCTCGACGAAGCAGAGGATGCTGATCAAGAATGAGCGGCTGCCATTCTGCGGTGGCAATGACCCTAAGCCGTTGGTGTGACGCGGGATCGAACTGCCTGATGGCGTTGCTGGCGCTCACCTTACGACAAACTCGCAGTATGGGTCGCCGCGGTTTATGCACTTCTCCTCGACTCCTCTGCACGCCTTACCAAATACACCGCTTACTAGCCCGACTATAAAGCCGCGCACTAGGCCGTTCTGGTAGTCCAGCAGTTCGCGCGTGATCATCGCCTCGAAGTTGTCGTACACCCTGACCACAATCTTCTTGCCCGCCTCATCGCATTCCCTGAGCTCAAACCGCCCCCAGCCGAGGCTCTGCAGCCTGGCTAGCCCTATCTTCATACGATCTGCGTTCGTGAGTGGCCCTTTGAGCTCGGAGACCATCTTCCCCTTCCCCTCACCTGCGTCGTTTCCCATGTAGTAGAGTATGGTCGTGGCGCCAGTTCCGAAGCGCTTGACCATGCCCATTATCAGGGTCTTCCATGCAGATGATGTAAGTGCAGCAGCCTGGGTATATGTGTTGGAGAAGTTCAGGACTAGCGGGAAACCATTAATGTTGTAGATGTAACCCGGCACCCCCGTGTCCGCGCATTCTAAGTGAACGAGCTTGTCGCCGAACCTTTTGCGGATCTCTTTCACTATCGACTCCTTCTGATCCAGTTTCGTGGTGAGGTCGACAGTTACGAAGTCATACGCTAGGCCGTTCTTCTGGTGCGAGGTAATGCTCATCAGCACTATGCCCCTCTCGTCGAATATCCTGATGAGCTCAGATGTCGGACCGAACTCAGGAAGATCAAGCTTGGAGACAACGTATAGCCCACAGTAGTGCTTGTAAGGGTCGTAATAGTGGTCGGAGATATGTACTGTCATCAGCAAGTTTTCGCACCTTTAAGCCTGATATTTGTTTTGTATCGTATCTTTTAAAAGACTTTTCACAGATTTCCGCCTAATCTGCTCAGATCGCCGAGACGCCGCCTACGACGGGCTGGCATCGCAAAAACCTTGATCAGCTTACTGATGCCCGCAGCGCCCGCGGTTGCGAAATTGGGTATGGCGCCGCTACCTCAGACGCCAGACTGCGCCTTCCTTCAAGACCGTTGATGCCTTTGCTAGATCCCTCAGGCATATTCTGCTTTGAATAACGGGTATGCCGCACGCCTCTGCCACCTCGACCGCAGTCATGCCCGATGGGCGCCCTGCAAGCGCTTCCGTGACTGCCCGTCTGGTCGCCTCCTTTCTGCACCTGTCGGATAGATCCGCCCTTAGCCCACACTTAGTGCCGCGTATGCCGTAGATCCCGCCCCCATCCTTAGCGCGCGCCAGCATTTTGATGTCTCCAGATGACAAGAGCGCCCTCAACTGCGACGCCACCTCCCCCTCCGAGTAACTCCACCTGAGCTTGGCTTTCGCCTCATCCATCGTCATGCACTCCTGCCTGAACGCCGCCAACAGCTCACCTCGGCATTTCTCGGATCGCGCTCTGTTCTGCCTCTTTAGTATCTGAAGTTCTGTCCTTCTGTTGACCTCCTCGCATGGGGTGCCGCTCAAGGCATGACCTATGCCCTCCTGATCGGTGATTAGCGCTATGCTGATTCCACTGGCGCCGCATATCCTGATCTGGTCTGGGCTTGGCGGGTAGCCTGCAACAATAACCGTTCGGCAGTCCATGAACCTTCGGAGGTCCTGCAGCTTCACAACCTTCTCAAAGAAGAGGCCCCTGCCTCGCCGAAGGAGGAGGTCCACCGCGACGGGAGGGGGACCCGGCAGGTAGAAGTCTAGAACCCAATCTGCGGATCCAGTAAACCTGAACCCCTCTTCGTAATCAGACCCTGCAAATAGGCGCCTCGGGTCTAGCATATGCCGCACCATATTGCCATTAGTTTTTACAGGCATATATTATTATGGTTTTTTTAAAAAACCTCATAGTATAATTCACCATGCCTCTCTGCCAATTCTCCTAGCTAACCGTGATAAATGTAAACCAGTTTACATAATAAGTCATCAGCGGTTAAAGATCTAGCGCGTGCCAGTCTAGCTCTGCAGACGCTGCGCGGCGGGTGCTTCCGCTCAATCGCGCCACTCGGTTTTTAGCGCGTCTTGCAGCTTCGCCGCAATATATTCCCAATATTTACATATCATGATAAGAATGGGAAAAATTTACTGGTTGATGATGGTGAACCATTTCCCATTCTCTACCAGATTGGGAAATGCCCCCAGAGCACAGCCTCAGGCGACATTGCGGGGGGTCTGTCGGGGCAGGGTGTGCACCGCCTGAGATCAGATGGCTTGCGGGCGCCTCTGCTGTTTCCATTTGCCCCCTTCGGGCATGAACTTTGCAGTAGAGGCGGTCCCTGATGGTGCGGATGTTTTAGCGCACATTATTAATATATGTAAAATAAACGTTACTTGTTAAGCAGTATTTTTTTACTTTCACAACTCTTTTATCTTTATTGGGGCTGTCCGGCGGTCAGTCTTAAGCTGCTAATCGGTCCAACTGCGCATGACACTAGTAAACTTAATATCAACACGTGCGTTACTTTTTGCCACTGGGGGAGCTGGCGGAGGCCTGCTGAGAGGGCAACCACAGACCGTTGCCGACCCATTGAACCTGAAACGGGTAATGCCGGCGAAGGGATTTGAATGAATCGAGAAGAGCATGGAATACACGCTGATGCTGGAAGCGGTTCTGCGGGCACTTCAGCAGCGACGAACACGCATATGGCGGTTAAGAGGTCCAAGCGGGTTGTTGTATCGGCACTAATGGTCGCCCTTGGGGTTGTCCTCTCTGCCTACCCAGGCGCGCTTCCGCTGGGCCCTACCAGGATATTCCCGTTTCAGCACATGATAAATGCCATATCCGGCATATTCTTGGGCCCCATAAACGCTATGCTTATCGCCATCGCGATAGGCATGATAAGAATAGGCATAGGCACCGGGACCATCTTCGCGATATCAGGCGGGGTGCCAGGCGCGCTAGTTGTTGGTCTGGTCTATAAGTACCTTCTCAGGAACGATGCCGCTGCCCTGACTGAGCCGGTCGGTACAGTTCTCGGGGCGCTGATAAGCGCTCTTTTGGTAGCACCCGTTACCGGCAGCGCACCCTTCCCTGCATTCGCAGGCATGACCGCGCAGTGGCAGCTATTCTCAATCTTCTTCCTCATGGGCAGCCTGCCCGGAGCGGTCCTAGGGTTTCTGGTAGCTAAGGCGCTAAGGAGGAGCAACATTCTTGCAAACGTATAGCGTCGCCGCATTCATCAATAAGAAGGTCCTGATAACTGGGGACGTGGGCTCGGGCAAGACACGGCTTACTGAAAAGCTGCTTTCAGAGGCCATAGACCAAGGTTGCGGCAAGATCACGCTTATCGACATGGCTCCGCCGCGAGCGAGGGTTGGTGGCGCACGGGCGGGCGGCAGAGCATGCATCCCCTATTCGAGAAGAGAGAAGGTAAGGCTGTTGGTCCCGAGGGGTATAGCGCGACCGAGGCTGGATGGGGCAGATGCAATCGGCGTGCTTCGGATCGCCGAACGCAATGCCCGCACCATCGAGCCCTGCTTATTGGCGTTTTGCAAGGCGCCGACAGAGACGCTCTTCATAAACGACGCGACGATGTTTCTTCACGCGGGTGCCCCATCGCTTTTGCTGAAGGCAGTGTCGATGGCTTCAACGTTCATAGGGAACGCGTACTCGGGCGTGGCTTTAGCAGACGATAAGGGAAGTGGCATAAATGCCCGCGAGTCTGAGGCTCTTGGGCTACTTGAGCGGGTAATGGACAGCATAATCCGCCTCGAAGCTCATGCAGATAAATGTGTTCGGAGCGTAAAGTAAGCCACGGTCACCGTGGAAGGCGAAGACGTTTAGTTTAAGTAAAGTATATCCTAGAAGTGGTCACTAGTGATGTTTGATGTCTAACGATCAGAAGCTCGTCCTCAAGGATGTGCCGTCTTGGTCGGAGGTCGAGAAGATAATCGGAACGATGATACGCAGGCACAAGCAGGGTAGCGTGAGCCTCCGGGACCTCTGCATAGAGGGGCTGCTAGCCACGACGGGCATAAGGACGTCCGAGCTCCTTGCGCTGAGGAAGGAGGACTTTGATTTCAAGCAGGATCTCGTTACAGTCAGGCAGCTCAAGAAGAAGGGCGAGTTCAGGCGTCAGACTGTCATGAGCGAAGACCTAAAGCCCTACCTTGAGGAGTATCTCGAGGGCGTGAGGGACGGGGAGCAGGCATTCAGCCTCAGCCGCAGGCAGGTGCTGAACATAACGCACAGGTACACCGCCGAGATCATCGGGAGGCCGATAAGGAACCATGCCTTCAGGCACGCCTATGCCATTCGGATACTGGAGAAGACCCGCGACATAGAGCTCTGCCGGCGGCTGATAGGCCACTCTGAGCTCGAGACCGTGAAGATCTACCTCGACTTCGCGATAGGGGACAGGGCGAAGGAGGTCGGCGATGCCATAAGGATAAAGCGGCAGGTGATGAAGGGCGACTGAACTGGCTCTCGGCAACGCGCCTACGTGGGTCGAGGTTGAGGAGTTCCTCGAGAGGATGCGTGCGCTCTACAGAAAGAAGGAGGCGCCGCTGCGCGACCTAGTTATGATGAGCCTTCTGCCCACGACCGGGATGAAGGTCTCCGAGCTCCTTGCGCTGAGGAAGGAGGACTTCCTGCTCTCGGAGGACGTCGTCCTTGTACGCAACAGGAACGGCGCGCGCAGGGCGCCGATCATGCCCTCTATCAAGACTTATGTCAAGGAGCACATCAGGCGGCTTCGGGACGGGGAGCAGGCATTCAGCCTCAGCCGCAGGCAGGTGCTGAACATAAGCCACAAATATTCGATGATCGTGTTGCAACGGAGGATCCGGCTGGACGACTGGAGGCATGCCTACGCGCTGAGGATCGTCGACACCATCAAGGACCCAGCCAAGTGCAGGGTTCTGTTGGGACACAAGGGATTGGGGCTGTCCAAGGTATACATGGAGGCGCTTGGCAAGGATCTGACCGACGAGCTAATACGTGCCATTGACCGATGACCGCGGGGGGCGACCGATCGCCGCGTCACGCATAACTTCTCTTCAGGACGTAGTGCTTCATAACAGGCTTAATTATTTTTATGCGCCTCGTCTGAACCATCTTAAGCAAGAACTTGCCCCTTAGGTAGAATGACATGTATGCGTCTCCAACGAGCCTTCCTACCTGGTCCCTGCTGAGGTACTTCGTGCGCATGACTGGTTTAACGGTCGTATATTTGGACCAGTCAGCCTCCTCTATGAGCCCCTCCCTGCGCGCTATCTCGTAGACCTCTGTCCCCGGGTAGGGAGTCATCGCCGTGAACTGCGCATAGTCTATGCCACAGGACCTTGCAAAGTTGATAGTCCTGACGGCGTCGTCCCACGTCTCCCACGGCGACCCGATTATGAAAGTACCTACTGTCTCCATATTGACCTTCTTCGCGCATGCAATTGCGGACTTGACTTGATCCAATGTGATCCCTTTCTTTAGGGTCTTGATGATGCGATCAGAGCCAGACTCGATGCCCATATAGAACACGTCGCAACCTGCCCGTTTGAAGAGTCTGAGCATGTCTTCATCCACGAGATCCGCCCTTGAGCCGAATCCCCACGATATGTCCAGCCGCCGCTTTATGATCTCCCGTGCGATCGATTCTGCGCGACCCTTGTTGACGGTCATCGTATCGTCGATGAACTCCACATACTTGAGCCCGTACTTCTGGACGAGCTCCTCGACCTCATCGACGACGTTCTTCGGGCTCCTAGCCCTGTAGCGCCTTCCGTAAAACAGTGACGACGAGCAGAAGATGCAGTTGAAGGGGCACCCCCTGCTGGTGATGATGCTACCTATGATCGCACGTTCGTTGAGTACTGTGTATCTGTCAAATGGCAGGAGGTGCCTCGCTGGAAATGGTATCGAGTCGAGATTGGGCGGCAATCTTCGCATTCTGTTAACACTTATCCTATCGCCCGCAGCCTTGCCTGCTCCTCGCCGCCGGTGGACCACCCCATCGACACACTCGATTCCGGATCCAGACTCGATTGCCTTCACCAGCTCAAGAAACGTCGTCTCGCCCTCGCCGATGACGCCGTAGTCGATGCTAGGGCAGGCAGACATTGTCTCTAGCGGCAGCGCCGTGATATGACATCCACCCATTACTGTTGCAGCGTCTGGCACCTGCTCCTTAGCTGAAATCACAGCACGCATAGCATCACTTATAGTTGGCGTGATAGACGTGATTCCTATCACATCAGGCTTCATCGATTTCAGCTTTGATGCTGTTTGTCTGTGTGATAGCCCCAACGCTGTAGCATCTATGATGCTCACATCATACCCGGACCGCTCAAGCGTTGCTGCGAGGTATGCTAGCCCAAGAGGGGGGGTCTTCAAACCCAATGCATTCTGCGTCTCAAAATTGGCGGTTGTTGGTGGGTTGACAAGTACGACTTTCAACCTCATCGCCATCTGCAAATGTTTTACTATATTATTACTTGATGTGAGATAAAAACAATTAGCTCCGGCTGATGTTTCCGGACGTCTATTCACTTGCGTTCGATGGTCAGAATATGTTGCCCAAAAAGTAATAAAGGCATCCGAAGTAAATGGTTCTCCATCAGATGAATGGCATATGCCGAAAAAATCGTATTCGCTGACAAGGACAGAGATCGTTGAACTTCAAAACCGGAAGCTGAGGGCGCTTGTAAAGAGAATGTATGAGAACTCGCCGTTTTACAGGCGGAGGCTCAACGAGGCAAAGGTGAAGCCTGACGACATTAAAGAGAAGGACGACCTCAAAAAGATACCATTCACTACGAAGAACGATCTGAGAGACAACTACCCGCTAGGGTTGCTCTCAGCCGATCGCTCAACGATAGTGAGGATGCACGCCTCAACTGGGACGACCGGCAACCCAACGGTCGTTGCTTATAGCGCTAGCGACATAGACGGTTGGGCGGATCTGGTCGTAAGGGCTCTGGAGGTGTGCGGCGTCACTCCAGACGACGTCGTCCAGGTTGCATACGGCTACGGGCTATTTACCGGCGGTCTCGGTCTTCATTACGGTGCTGAGAAGATGGGTGCAAAGG
>MAGU01000054.1 GCA_001717025.1 Candidatus Methanomethylicus oleisabuli
GACGATTGTGACCACGCGGGGGCACAGTAGCCGATAGTAGAGGCTGCTCAGATCCTTGGTAATTGCGTCCATATTCCATTAACTGGAAATGAGGATAAAAAAGCGTTTGGGTTGAATAAAAGCAGGATAAGTAGCCGCTATCTTTAATCGTGTCGGCGGGGAGTCGGCATCGTTCACGGTGGGGATGAAAGCATAAAGTTCTATCGGGAGGAAGGGGGAGGGTTCTAAGAACAGAGTTAAGGCAAAGGTTAGACCCGAACGAGCTTACGAGGGGGTTGGTAAATAAAAAAAGGATCATTGCAGACCATCAAGGTTCTTCCCAAACAATTATGACTGCGTAGTCGCTGACGATTTGAATGTTGCGGGCATAGTCATAAACCATAATTTAGCCAAAAGATATTGGATTATTCGTGGGGCAAATGCCTCCAGATGCTGCCTACAAAGCGGAAAATGCAGGCAGGATGTTCGTGAGGCGAATCCAAGAGGCACAAGTAGAGAATACAAACATGGAGGATTGGGCAGGGACTAACAATAATGCTTCGCTCAACATTCTTGAGCGTGGCTTAGTGGGGTAGGGACGGCCCTTGGATCCTGTCGAGATAGAGCCTCTCGGGCAGAAATACCGCAAGCGTTATCGTTGGAGCAGGAAGCCCTCACCCTTCAGGGCGGGCAGTTCACCGTATGCTGTGGATCGACCGACGGTTACGTCTGAGGAGGTTCACGAGCATCAGGAGAGACATGATTGAAGCAATGAGCAGCAGGTAGGCAGTGTCGAACGCCGTATCGACATTCCCTGAACCTTCCAGAGTCATTATGTGAGTCTCGGTCCAATGACAGTCTGAATTCATTATCGTTTCCTTAAGTGCCGCCGATTCGCTAACATAGTCGCTCGTGACGACGTCTAGGAATGCGGCTGCATCATAGTAAAGAAGGGCAGAGCCGTAGATGTGGTCTAGTAGGTTCATACTTTTTATGTGCCCGTCGCTGAAGTGGGCGTTCTTGAAGTATGTAAGATCCACTGGGATCCACTCCCCTCCGCTACTGGTTGGCAGATAAACCATCGCCCATCCGTGCCATCCCACATTTGTCAGGTTGAAACGCAGGTTGCCTTCGCTCTCCTGCTGACTTCCAGGAATGAAGATTGGACCAATCTGATAATAGGCAGGTATACCAAGGATCCGACAGAATGCCACAAAGAGGCTAGACAGGTCATCACAGTCCCCACTCTTCAATACGAATGTGTCGTTGATCGATTGGGGGAGCGTCAGGTTCGTTGAGTATACCATATTATCTTCAAACCACTTGATCAGACTCAGTACCACGGATAGGGCATTCTCCTCTTCCCCCTTGATTGACAGGGCGATGTCGATCATGCCGGATGCATTATCCACCCTTGAAAGGTTCCAGACGCCGACCATAGGGTAATCATCGAGAAGGTCAGGCGGCACGTCAGAGATGTTGCCAATGCCCTGTAGGTCGATCTCCGGTTTTGTTAGGTTCAGCAAGAAGGCGATCTCGAGCGTCGTGCCGGTGTTCCCAGGCAACGGCTTGCTAGAATGCACCGAGATCCATGGATTGCCCTCGCCGTCATAAGTCAGATGCCAACCGAGAGGATTGCCGTCTAGCGTGACGGAGACGATTGAAGAGGTCTGATATGACGTGTTCTTGAAGACGTTCTGGTTAAGGACCGAGTAAAGCGGCGACGAGGGGGCATCCGGGGGCAACTCGACTGGGCCGTTATCTAAGGTGATCGCAAGCGTATAGGCATAGTTGGTATAGGAGACAGAGCTGGATACCATCATAAGCATTACGAGTGCAGCAAGGTACATCTTTGCAACCAGCTAGAAATTATCAGACGGCGTAATAATGGTTACGGAGCGTTTATCTTTCTTTCTGCGGCTGCCAAAGCCAGCTCCCGAGTCACAACAATTGCGTGGATTGTATAAAAAAAGTTATTAATAATGAGCCATAAGCATTAACAAGAATTTTGGGAGGGCAAAATTTGACCTATTCAGCATACATACTTGGAGTGAGCCAAATGGGTAAGGAGAGGGACGTGCTGAAGAGGTGCCTCGAAATAAAGGACGTTACAGAGGGCACCATAGTATTTGGCGAGTATGACCTTATCGTCAAGATAATGACAGAGGACGTTAAGGAACTCAGGAAGAGGGTTGAGGAGATCAGGAATATAGAGGGTCTCCTAAAGACGATTACGCTCATCTCAACGCCATAACCTACTTTCATATATCTTTATCAATTTTTCAGAAGGTCTTGAAGGGTACGTTGAGGATTTCGCAGACGGTCTTGTAAATGGAGTCCACAGCGTGATACTTCTCGGCGAATTTGGCCGCCCGCTGAACGTTGCGAAAGTAGAACGGGGATGTGAGTAGCTCATCGATGCTGTTGTAGAGCGAAAGATAGTCAAGTTCGTTCTGCTGAATCGTCTTCCCTAGGTTCATATTTGAAACAGACTCTGCTATTCCTTGATGCTCAGAGTGGCCGATAGTCGGAATTATTACCATTGGTTTCTTGTAATAGATGGCCTCTCCCACGGTATTGTGGCCTCCCCTCGTCACAAGCAGATCGCATGCCTTCAGGTATTTATACCGGTCATCTACCCAGTTGTAGATCCTTAGGTGCTTCCCCGAGCCATTGGGGACGGCGTGGTTCGAGTCTGAGAGGCCCCTAGATATCACAATGTTGTACTTATTTGGAAATTCGTTGAAGAGCGACACCAGCTTGTCGGTGATCATCTTCTTCTCGGCGTATGTTCCACTAATGGCTGCAAAGATAAGGGGGCGGTCATCGAACCCCATAGACCTCTTTAGTTCATCAGACGGGGGGAGGGCGCCGGGATATTTTGGTATGATCGGCCCGACTAGTTTGATCTTGTTTATATACTGGTAAGATGGCACTACGTTGGCCTTTGCGATCGTGTAAGGCGGAGGAAAGTCAGGGACTATTATCACCCTGCTCAGTTTCCACATGCCACCAAGCACCTCTAGCCCCAATCGTTCCACCTGCCTCTTGATTGTAAGCTTAGACTTGCCCGTTATGGGGCGAGTGTGCGGAATCATTATCCTCAACTGGTGGAGGATGAGGACGGGGATTATCCGGCGCATCCTTGCGGCGAGAACGGTCGATAGCCTGCTGTCGGATATCACGAGATCAGGCTTGAAGTGCTCTATAAGGTTCAGCTCGGCTCCGATTTGCCTTGAGAAAGTCAAGAGGCTCTTTGGGCCAATGGCGAGGGTCCGCCTGAAGTCGAATGTGCCATCGCTCCTCTCGTATATCTTAATCGGCGGTACTTCGCCAACTTGAAAACCGGCTTTACTCACGAATTGAACCGCTTCACCGTATGTGGAGAAGTATACCGAACTGCCATTAGCCTGAAACTTCTTAGCAATCGGAATGCACCGCCCAGCATGCCCTAGGGCTATTCCGCAGGGGGCAAAGTAGATCCTCATGGAACAATCCTCAAGATCTTCAGACGAGTGGCCTAGCGGTTATTGGGCCTTCGGGAGACTCCTCAGCAAATACATCCGCTTGGAATGAGTAGACTTTTGTTCCTTTCGTCAGCCACTCGTCGGGCGGCAGTCCTGCCTTCATACAGCATTCCGCCAGGAAGGTCTCCTCGTCCCAGCCATATTCTACAGGCACTTGAGGAAGAAGCAGACCCTTATAGTAGCCACGCTCGACTATAAGGCCGTCGCGACCGATCTTTATTAGGCGCGGGTACTCGGATGGAGTCTTCGGCTGGATGAGCACTGGAGGGGTAAGAATGCTCACCTCGAATACGACGCTCATTAACTCTTCTGGCTTCAAAGGAGTAAAGCGCGGATCGTTAAATGCAGCGCTGATCGCGGCGTCTACCGTTGCCTCAACCAGCGGCATAACTGGGAGCGGATAGCCTATGCAGCCCCTCAATGACCGCTCGCCGTTTGAGATCGAATTGATCGTAACGAAGACGCCAGAGTGCTCGTTCAGCCGGCTGCTAGGAGGGGATGGTGGGCGAGCCACTTTTGAGGTGGTCATGTATTTGGTCACGACCTCGCGTGCAAGCCTTACGAGAAAAGCGCCCTCATCCAGAGTATACAAAAGCATCACCTTGAAATGTCTGCAAGGATTTCAGTTATGCTGTCCCAATGGCGACCGTTCCAATAAATCTTTCCACAGCATACGCAATGCCACATCTCCCCTCTGCTCGCGGGAGGCTGAAGCGGGCGGGGCGCTTTTGAACCCACTCGATTCAAGGCGAGCTCCCCGTTGCATATCGGGCACCTGCTATTGGATAAGCTTAAACTGATGGTAGGAGAGAGCTCCTTCAGCTGCCCCCTGATCGAATGCGCCTGCAGGAGGATGGATCCAACGCCCCGCCGAACCGCTTCCCTGTGCAACGCTACGTCCCTTGTGAGCAATGTGCGGTCGTCATCGGCGGCAGTTTGTAGCAGATCAGCGTCTTGTGATAGAGGGAGGTATTCGGTATCGTATCCGAGTATGCGCAGCCAACGGACCAGCTTTCCGAGCATGGCATCGGCAAGGAAGCGTATCATTATTGCTCCTCGGGGAAACTCCCAACTATATACTCAAGGACCTGATCTGGTGAGACTATGCCAACAGCATTGCCGGATTCCGTCACGACCAGTGCAGGGAGCCGCTCCTTCAGCATCCTCTGGGCGACCGTACCCAGGCTGCTGTCAATGTCGGTGGTAGGGTAGTCTACCTTCATTGTTGCGCCTATCGATAGCTGTCTTATCCGCGCCTTCTGGTGCTTCTCTGGAACGTACCTTTGGAAGTCGATCAGCGAGTTCAGCGTTTCAGCCTCACCCATGGCGCCCAGGAGGCGCCCATCTTCATTCAATATCGGTATGATAGGGACGCCGGCCTCTAAAATCAGCTTTCTGGCATGTATTACGCGGTCGTTCGAGCGCAGCGTAGGAAACTTGCGCCTCATCAGCCCTGAAATGGGCACCTCCTTGTCTGTGACGAAAGTGAGCATGCTGCGCTTCATGATGAGCCCAAGGAAGGTCTCTCCGAAGAACACCGGCAGGCAGTTGGCGTTCTGCTCAAGCATAATCTTTGCGGCCTTCCTGATCGATGTGTCATTTGATGCGGAGGCATTGAACTCCCTCATAAAGCCAGAGATGTAAAGCGACTCGGGTGCGACCGCGCGTAGCCTCTGTGCACCAATCCTGAAGAGTATGTCCCGGTATGAGATCGACCCAACCATCTTTGCGCCCTCGTCTATGCAGATGCACTCATATTCCTGCTCATTTAGCACCTCGAGGGCATCGAGGAGCGGTCTATCTTTGTCTAGTACAGGAACGTCCTTCGATATAGCATCGGTCAATTTCATTCAATTTTCCCCCTAGCAAGAATCTTTACGAAGTCAAATTTCGTAAGCAAGCCGGCAAGATCCCCCTGTTCGTCGACGACTGGCACTCCTCCGATCCCGTTCTCCAGCATCAGCCCCGCCGCGGCCGCCGCATCGGAGTTGAGATCGACTACGAGGGGGTCTCTCGTCATCACATCCTCTGCGGTAGGCAGCAGATACACTCGAGTTGGCGCGCGTTCATCATCATGCGCTGCCTCAGCCCTGTAAGGGCCCGCGCCAGATCGGTAGTTGCGCAGGAATGAGAGGTCGGTCTCGGTGATTGTTCCGATTGGCTTTTCGCCATCCACCACAACTACACGGTCAGTATGGCACTCCTGCATAAGGTCGACTGCCCTTAAGGCGGTGTGACCGCCATGAATAACGGGCACATATTCCCTCTTCACTGCGACGTCGTTTACTTTGTACTTGCCAGCATAATGCTGATAGAAGAAGCGGGTGAGGTCGGTCTTTGTGATTATGCCAACAAGCGAGCCGCCCTCCTCGACGACAGGAAATCCACGGATGTTCTCAGAGACCATCAGCCTCGCTGCATCGATTATGGACGTCTCCTCATTGATGACCTTTATTGGTGAGCGCATGACCTCTTGTACTGATATGGAACCAAGCTCCCTTGCCCTCAGCCTGTAGTTGCTGAGTGCCATCACCACATCCTTCTTCGCCAGCATACCGATTGGTATGCTTCCATCAACTACAACAAGACGGCTTATACGTTCCCTGAGGAATATTTTCCTGGCGTGTGCGATGGTATCCCCTTTGCTGACAACCCTGACTGGGCTTTGCATCAGATCTTTGACCTTTGTTTCCATTTTTATGCCTCCAGTTCGACTAACTAGCATCCGCATTCGCATTATCATTCTTTTGAGGCAACATCAAGGATCGGCATGCTAAGTAGGCACTCGGATGCGCAGTGCCTGGCATATCCCAAAATAAGCATGCGGTTGCCATGTGTCGATTCACCCATTTTTGTGCGGTTATATCCACCCTATCCTAACCGGCACTCATCGCATAAGAATTGGCCATCAGCCTCGCTGAGAGTGTCTGACCATTCCTCGCAACTGTCGCAAAATCCAGCCAGTGCGTCGTCCCTCTTGGAGGAGACAAGCCTATTCTTAGATGCCTCAACGAGTATCTCGACCAGCTCGGGTGCAGTGGTCATGATATCCCTTGAAGTCACTATTCCAACCATGTTGCCCTTGTCCACGACGACTAGCCTCCTTATGCGGTATTTGGCCATCTTCCTAGCGGCATCCATGATATCAGAACGCGGATCGATCACGGAAACAGGGGAGGACATGATGTCCCGTGCGAGGGTCTTCTCTGGATTGAGGCCCCTTGCGATCACCCGCTCGACCAGATCCATCTCGGTGACGATTCCAACAGGGCGATCGTTCATGGTGATTATCACCGAGCCTATCATGTTTCCACTCATTGCCATGGCTATCTGGCGTGCGTTTGATGTCTCCGGCAGGGTAATGAGGGTTTTTGTCATCACGTCCCCAACCATAACTCTTGCGCGGATGCCGACCATTTGCTGCCCACCAATATATATTCGGTCAGCTTCTATTTATATCCTTGAGGGGCTCAGAGGGAAGACCCTCCAGGCGGGATCGCGGCTAAAAAGTCGCCATCCGGTATCGATTTTATGATGGGGGCGATATCAGGTCCGCCTTTTTCTGCGAGGAGATCCTTAAGTTTACGGATCAGGGACGATCCTTCTATCTCGCCTGGCCTCAGCTGAACGCTTACCTTGGAGGCAGACTCGACGTATGAGTCGTTGCCCACAATAACCTTGTAGCCCTCTTCGGTAATTCGGATGCCTAGCCAGATTGAGAGTGGAACATTTCGGACATAATTGCGGCTTCCATAGATCATGAATGCGCCCTTGCCCAGGTATTCTCCTGAAGGTGGCGACTTTGAGACCTGCTTGGCGTCTACCCAGTATCCATCGGCGACGCCGAGGCCGGCCTTCCACGACCTGGAGAACGAGACGGCAAACGAGACTGCCTCCACCTTCGTCTCGTCGGGTATTACCTTACCTTCGGATTTGACTATTACCACCGACCCACCCGGCATGTCAGCATGGGCGAATGCGTCAGTCTGCCCCATGTGCTTCCTGAATAGGACCTCGTTTTGCGTGGAGTCGCGCCCCCCGATCATAAGGAAGCCCTGCGAGGAGTAGGTCCACCTGAACTTCTCGAACCATTCCTTTTTCATTGCCCGGGCAATCACGACATGCTTGCAACTCGACAACCCCGAACGCGCCTTCGCAATCTTCTGCTCAGTCTCTGAGACTGCCACCTTCAGCCCTTCGAGCTTTTGAGCGGCCTCCTTCGATTTGGCGAAGAATAGCTCTGCATTTTCCGTCGCGCTGAGCTTGAAGTCCAGATCGAGCTCCCTTTCGTCTATTACGACCCGGGCTGTGCCCATTGACTTGTCAATGTTCTTAATATCGATGCCATGAGGGGGGATTATCGTTGACCAGTTCCTTCCTGACCGCCGAGCGCCGATTATTGCATTTATGAGCGCTTGAACGCCGCCCATGTGGCTTAGGATTAGCTTGCCGTCGGCCGTCGACTCAGCCTTCTGCTGCACCATTGCTGCGATGTGTGCCTTCTGCCTTGAGAGTATCGACTCAAGGCTTCGCAACTCCTCCTCGATGGGCGACCGCTGCTTCGAGTCGAGCCCTTCTTTTGAGAGGACGGCAAAGTATTCATCTATGGCATCGTTGAAGGTGGGGCAAGGCTTCTTCTCCTTCTTTATGGACAAGAAGTCAACAGGCAGAACGTTGACATACTTTCCTTCGTCGATCACTATGCAAGGCTTTAGTTCGCCCAAACCAACCTCCTCGATGAGAGAGGCGGCACTCTTGACGAAGAGCTCCAAAGATCGCTCCTCCAATGTTGAGGCTGGAGAATCAGGGTCAAGAGAGGACCTGTAAAGCGCCTCCTCTGCCACCTCAGGCGGAATGTTATATGTTTTCGTCGTTGCACGAATGAGGTTGACGTTCTGCGATCGGATAGCATCGATGGGAAGGCTATCAGAACGCAGGTCGAGGCCCCGCGGGGGCGGCGGCAGGTATCTGACGCCGAGCCTTATTGTGCGATCCTTCATCGATCGGCTCTCCAGCGCGAATCGGATAATGCCCGCATCGTCCGCAACTATGATGTTACCGTCACCGAAGAGCTCGAAGTATGTCCAGCGCACTCCCTCGCTTGAAGTCGTCCCCATGCAGATGATGCGGTCGAAATCTACCTGCCCCACAGACTCGACCTTGGAATCGTTCAGTAGCTTCCTGAGATTCGAAGCCCTCGAGCTAGGCTTGTCAGGGATGGGGTACTTAAAGCGGGTTATGTTGGCACGCACGCCTGGCATCACTATCAGGGATAGCGGCCCTTCCCTTGTATGAAACTTGAAGATGAAGTCACCGCTATCCAGCTGGTAGACGTTTTCTATGCGAGCACTTATAAGGGCGGAACTAAGTTCCTTTACAGTAGCGAGGATGTCAAGGGATGTCAAGCAAAGCTTCAATGCCACCACCTCCAAAACCAAATGGCGTCTACAGAAGGATGTATTACGTCAGGGTGATATTTGCGATTATCGGCGGTGTCGCCACAGGTGCGCTACAGCTGACGGGCATTACGGGACTCGCATTTGGCATATTAATCTATATCGTAACATTCCTGCTATTCAAGCATGGCATACCCTCTTTTTCGAACATTCCAGACAAAAAGAAGTTTTACATGACCGGTATCTTCTCGTACTTCCTTCTCTGGTATGTATGCTGGGTGATCTCCATCAATATTCTTTATCCTGTGGTCGCTTAGGCTTCTTTCTAGGCGCCACATCAAAGGATGGAGAGTCGTCGGACTCGGGACTCTTGATATCTGCCTGCCGCTCGTCCTTGAGGGGGTATTCAGGGTACGAAGACTTCAACTCGGAGAGTGTCTTTGATGCGATCTCCCACGCGATCATGAATCCGCGCTCATAATCGTCGGTAGTTGTGCGGTAGGCCTCCTTCCGGAACTTCTCAGAGAGGGCGGCTATCTGATCGGGGTTTCCCTGCTTGTAGAGTTTCATGAAGAGGGAGGAGGGGTCGTTCTCCTTTGCCGAGGTATAGATGCCCCTTACAGCATCGTAAAAGCCCCTTCCTGACTCGCCCAGCGCCGAGACCTTTTGCCTCAGCGGTTGCAGATCCTGCTCGACCCTAGGGAGGCTCCTGAAGTAGACGTATCGGACGGTCTGTGAGACCGTGGCTTCGTGCTTGTGTAGGGCGTCGTAAGTTGACATCTTATTGCCACTCGACATTTTTATTTGCAACGTATCGCTTAAGAAGACTTCGATGTGATGGAATATGAATCCGGGCGACCTTGTCGAGGCGATCCGAGTCCTTGAGACGGACCTCCCGGCAGACGTCGAAGCTGCCCTGAGCAGGTGCGAGGCGGAAGAGGAGGGGAACTCCAAGGTGGTGCTTGGAGCCATTCTCGAGAATGCAAGATATGCAAGGGAGAAGGGAATTCCGATGTGCCAAGACACGGGTACGCTCATATTCTTCGTCAGAGGCGCGCCCGATGCCTCGAGAGCACACGAGATCATAGAAGAGGCTTTGATTAGGGCTACGGATGAGGTGCCGCTGAGACCGAATACTGTGAACCCCCTTAGTCGAGAGAACGAGGGGAGAAATCTCGGAAGGTGGAACCCCATCGTGCATTTTGAGCGCGGCAGGAGAGCCGACGGGAGGGTTGAGATAGGAATAATGGCAAAAGGAGCGGGATCGGAGAATGTCAGCAGGAGCTATATGCTCGATCCTGACCAGGGGGATGAGGGAGTTAAGATGGCGGTGATCGATACAGTAAAAGCTGCCGGTCCCAAGCCGTGCCCTCCGATCGTTGTGGGCGTCGGCATAGGCGGTAACCTCGAATGGTCAGGATACCTAGCCAAGAGGGCGCTCATGAGGCGGCTGGACTGCGAGGCGGATGACAAGGAGGCGGCACGGTTGGAGGGGGAGCTCCTGTGCGACATCAATGCGCTAGGCATTGGACCGATGGGCTTCGGCGGCAGGAACACGGCGCTGAAGGTTAATGTGGAGGTGGGGCACTGCCACACGGCGAGCCTGCCGGTTACAGTCAGCATCCAGTGCTGGGCCCTGCGGAGGGTTGTTGCAGAATGGAACGGGGAGGCGTTCAGAGTATGCAGATGAACGACAGGAAGGGAACATTGAGGCTTGGAACAGAACTATCGGAGGACCATGTCCTCAAACTGGTTGCCGGCGATGTTGTTTACATCACAGGCAGGCTGTACACGATGAGGGACCAAGCGCACCTCAAGGCGCTGCAGCTTCTGCGGTCGGGGAAGGATCTTCCATTCGATCTGAGGGGCGGGGTGATTTACCATTGCGGACCCCTGATTAAGGGGGATAGGGTGGTTTCAGCAGGGCCCACTACCAGCATGAGGATGGAGCGCAGCGAGGCAGAGATCATCGCAAGGACTGGGCTGAGAGCGATAATCGGGAAGGGAGGCATGGGTCATAAGACGGCGGAGGCGCTCGTGAAGAACAAGGCGGTCTATATGGAATACCCAGGCGGCGTTGGGGCGCTCGCTGCAAGGGCGTCAGGCAGGGTCAGCAGGGTCTACTGGAGGGAGCTCGGCGACCCAGAGGCGGTCTGGGAGATGCCGGTCAAGGATTTCGGACCCTGCTTCGTAACGATGGATGCCCACGGGTGCCTCATGAGGGCAAAGCAGCATTGAGAGTGGCCAAAGATCATACCGCGGGTTGCCGGTTTCCAGCTATCGCGCAAGAGATCTACAAAACGCACAGCATCCTCTTCGTGATTTGTCGACTATCATGGCGCCCCGACCGCGAGGAAAGTTGTGCCAGCCTTCGCCTTCTCAGGAGTTACCTCTGCGTGCATATGCCCCGCAGTTCACGGGCGGCGCGAGGCGATGCCGCCCCGTTGATCATCTTAGGATATGCAGGCGCAGAGGCTACATCTGAGGGAGAAGACTGAAGGGTGCCCTAACGATGCTCTACAAAGGTGTCGAAGACCGGTCGCTCAAGGATTAGGTACAGAGCTTGGGGATGGGGATAGCGCCTCGTTCTCGTTCTCCCTTCCGGCCTCTGGTGGATGGCATCGAATGGGGGCAAAAAAATAGTATTTGGAGGTAAATGGGCCGCTCAATTCTTCTCCGTCTTGCCAGATACCTTGATTTCTATCGTTGAGACGTTCTTTGGTGGCTCTCCAATCCTCTCGGTGTCGATCTTTACAGTCTTGCTGACCGTGGCACCCTTGAGGAATTTGTTGCTGACAACCTCGGCGACATCGACTGCTCGGGAGATCGCCCTCCCTCTCGCCTTGATCGTGACTATGCCTGACTCGGTCATCTGCATCAAGGCGGCCATAGCATAGCTCATTATTGGCTTCTTTCCGACCAAAATTACGTCTCTTGGCATTGTTGATCGTTCTGTAATTGGTGCATTCTCAGCCACAGTGTTCACCTCCGAAGGCAAAGCTTCGGCATCCAATAGTTTATCAGGTTCACCTTTTAAAGCTTTGACCTGCGAGTGAAGTCAGTTGGAGAAGAGGCGCATAATCAGGGATTACGATGCCTCGGCGCCGATCTATGACGCAAGGTACTCTGAAGAGCAGACGATCAAAATAGGGTTCGTCCTTGGCAGGGCTAAACCGGAGCAGGGCGACCTTGTCATCGATGCGGGGTGCGGCACAGGGATGCTGTTCAGGAGCCTAAGGGGGGCGCGCCAAATAGTCGGAGTCGATGCGTCCCTCAGCATGCTTAGAGAGGCACGCAAGAAGGCAACTGAAGAGGTGGACCTAATAATGGCAGATATCGAGGCGCTGCCGCTAGTCAATGGCTGCTGCGACATGGCGTACTCCATTAGCGTACTGCAGCTCATCGATGATCCAAAAAAAGCGATAGGTGAGGTCGTGCGAGTCGTGAGGGATGGAGGCATCGTGGCTTTGAGCATCCTTAGAAAGTCAGATAATATCAGAGATGTTGTAGATGCTTATGGCGGAGATCTGCCATTCACCGATTCGGAGAGCATGAAGGATGTGTTCATAATAGGAAGAAAGAGGGCGGAGGGGGCATAGGGCATTGATTGCATACGAAATTTTAATAATGAGGATGCCACTCCATAGGATTGGTGTCATAAATGCGAAGTGATCCTATCAGGCTGCTCAATAGATCCTTGCACAACCAGATACTTGTCAAGCTGAAAGACGGGCACGAGTATGTTGGCAATCTGCAGAAGTATGACCTTACTATGAATCTGATACTTACTGACGCCGTAGAGAGCTTGGACGATACCAATTCACCGCTGGCGAAGTACGGTAAGATCCTCGTAAGAGGGAACAACATACTTTACATCAGGACCGTCAACCCGTAACATACATGGATTATGCACATCATCTGCACCGCGCCCTGCGAAGATGTCATTATCAGCAGTAATATATTGGTTAGAAAATAATATTAACCAGTAATTTACCCTAGGGCATGATTGTCAGCGGAGGTCGCTAATTTGTCAGGCAGGAACATCATAATTGAAAATCTTCAGCAACAGCCGATAGAATCGCACATGGTGGAGTTTGTGGAGAGGAAGGGGCTTGGCCATCCTGATTACATCGCGGACAGCCTATCAGAGGAGCTGAGCCTCGAGCTATGCAAGGAGTATAACAAGAGGTTCGGCACGATACTCCATCACAACGTCGATAAGGTGCTCCTGGTCGGCGGAGAGGCGAAACCGGTCTTCGGTGGCGGGGAGGTCATCTCACCCATCTATATCTTGATGTCTGGAAGGGCGACCACGGAGGTGGACAACGGCGGCACCAAAGAGAAGATTCCTGTCGGAAGGATAGCCGTCGAGTCCGCAAAGAGGTGGCTTAAGAGCAACATACGAAACCTCGATACAGAGAGCCATGTCATCATAGATCACAGGATAGGAGACGGCTCAACCGCCCTTGTGTGCAATTACGACAATAGAAAGGGCAACACCTGCGCAAACGACACTTCCTTCGGCGTCGGGTACGCTCCATGGGATACGCTTGAGAATCTAGTCTTTGACTCGGAGAGGTTCGTCAATTCCGATTACCTCAAGAAGAGGCTACCGGAGGTTGGTGAGGACATAAAGGTGATGGGCCTGAGGACTGGAAAGGAGATTAAATTGACGATCGCAGCGGCAATGGTCTCCAGAAACATCCCGGACATGAGCCACTACCTCTCGGTCAAGGCAGAACTCAAGAGGGCGATCGAGGACAAGATCACGTGGAAGTGCGACATGCCAGTTGAGGTCTACCTTAACAACGCCGACATACCGGAGAAGGGGATCGCATATCTCACTGTGACGGGCACTTCTGCCGAGATGGGCGATGACGGAGAGACGGGCAGGGGGAATAGGACGAACGGCCTCATCACTCCTCAGCGCCCCATGTCGCTCGAGGCCGCCGCCGGCAAGAACCCAGTAAGCCATGTAGGCAAGATCTACAACGTGATGGCTGCATCAATAGCGGACAAGGTAGCAAAGATCAAGGGCGTAAGCGAGGCATATGTTAAGATAGTAAGTCAGATCGGGAGACCAATAGACGACCCGCACATGGCAGACATCCAAGTCGTCTCGGAGGGCGGAAAGCCGCTGAATAGCAGCATGAGGACAGAGATCGATGCGATAGTTGAGGACGAGTTCAGTAACATAAACAAGATTACCGACCTGATACTCGCAAAGAAGGCAATGCTCTACTGAGGATGGCCCCACCTATCTTTCTTGTAATCGTCGAATAGCTGCTTCACCCTTCTTGGGCTACTTCTGAAATGCTCAGCGATGGCGCTTCGGGCCTTTGCAACGGCTAGCCGCAGCGACCCGCCTTCTATCACGAGCAGGCGACCAACCGCTTCCCATTCAAGATCGTTGAGCAGGACGACTGGGATCTCCAGTTCCATCATCCTTGCCGCCACTGGCGCGGGCGGCCTCGACTCGGTTATGATGGCAGAGATGCCGGCAGCCTTGAGGGCGGCGCCTGCTTCGTCATCGAGCCGCTCAAGGTTCGCAACGGCAATAATGGATAAGCCATCGAAGGAATCGGGAGAGCCCATGGCAGTCGCGCTCAACGATGGCGAACGCTTGAAGGCGAAGCATCTGCCGGACGCGAGACCGTCTACTGCAGCAAGGTATCTTGAGTTTACGTATCGTGCGCCCTCCAGTTCTGCCCGCAACTGCAACACCTCGCCTGAGAGCGATTTGATGCGTCGTTCGAACTCGTATGAGCCTGGAAGCTTGGGCTTGATGGCGCCCAATCGTGCAAGCCGAAGCTGGTTCCGCAGCTCCTCCAGTTCGGCATCACGGGCGTCAAGCTGCCCGCGGAGCGCGGATAGCTCAGCGCGCGCGTCGTTAAGCTTCGCCTCAAGAACCTTGATCCGCGCCCGATCGGAGCCGCGGAATGGCTTTGGAGCCTCGCGTGGTTCGGGAGGCGGCGCTTCGGCCTGCGCTATAGCGTCGGTTATGCTCATACCCCTGATAACTGAGGCTTTGATCTCGTCTAGCTGTTCTGGCGCGACGCTATTCTTCGCATGGGAAACGACCTGATCGAGCTTATTCCTGTATGAGGCAAATGCCTTGGCAGCTGCGGCAAGCGAGT
The DNA here is from genome assembly GCA_001717025.1 of Candidatus Methanomethylicus oleisabuli. Classification (GTDB taxonomy): domain Archaea; phylum Thermoproteota; class Methanomethylicia; order Methanomethylicales; family Methanomethylicaceae; genus Methanomethylicus; species Methanomethylicus oleisabuli. The sequence continues at coordinate 15,040 of MAGU01000054.1, forward strand.
CCCGCTGGTGCGTATCCTCCGCCTTTATCGACTGCTCAGTATAGAACCTCTCAGCGATTTCGGACTTTTCTGACGTCTTTAAGGACTGCTCGGGCACGAAGAGGAGCGCATTGTGAGAGGATGCCAGCTTGCTTACAGTAGATGGTGGCGGATTGACGTCTGACGCGAAGACCAATGCTCGCCCCAGATCGGCGATTGCGCGGGTAATCTGACCGCGAGACACCCCCCTTCCGCTCGAGAGGTGAACGATGCGCCCGCTCAGGTCCAAGGCGGCGATGCCTGTAACCATCCCCGGGTCTACGCCCACTATCAGATGCCTCTTAGAGGCGGAGGCAGCGCCGTTGCCAATGGATACGAAGTCGAATGACTTTGATGGCATGGGGGCGATCCTGACGTTCACGCTCGAGGTCCTCAAAGGTCGCACGATGCCATAAAGCGAGGGTCTTGGAGCATAAACATTGAATGTTGCACCCACTATGCCATGGGCCCCCTTCTTCAAGGAGACGTCGAAGTCCAAACCCTTTGAGACCAGGGAGGACTTGATCCGGTTTGTTAGGTTTAGGACCGCCCCCTGCATGCTCCGCTGGTACCTCCCTGCGCTCATGCCACCCGTGCCAAACTTCCGCCTCTTCGAAATGGTGATTCTAGTCTCAGGATCGAATACCCTGACGGAGTACCCTATGCCAGCCTCCGCAGCCATGGCGCATACCTCGGCAGAACGGGATGGGTTGAGCTTCTCGCCCAAGGACAGCCCCAACCGCTTTCCTATGACAGAGAGGGGCAAGAAGCCGGCGGCCGGCGATCCAGTAACCTGCACCAACTCCGCGCCGAGGAGCCTGCTCACAAAGTGCCTGATGGCAGCAGCATCGCCTATCTCAAAGATGTTGTCCGTCGCTATCGCGTCGACCTTGTGCAGATTCGCCATCTTTACGATGGAGTCTACCCTGATGGCTTCGTCCCTCAGAACGATTTTGCCATTGGTTGAGATAACCATCGAGAACGAGTCGTAAGAGGACAGCTTATCAATGCCCATAACCGCCTTATAACCAGACATGGCGAATCATCTAAAGATTTATATACTGCGTTTTAGATTACTATAAAAGTATTCTTATTGCCTTTATAAGATTAGCTTTTTACGGCATCTATAATTAACAAGGTATTTTTAAAAAATTAAACGAAAGATTTAAAAGTATAAATATTATTGATTCGTTCGGTAAGATTAATCGGGAGTTGTCTTGAAATGAGTGAAGAAATTGCGATTGGGACCGTCAATGGGACCTTAACGGTTGAAGGCAAGAACGTAGCAAAGGTTGCAATGGCGCTATCCTCACCGACGAGAATCCAGATTTTGAATTTCATAAAGCAGAAGGAGGTCGATATGCAGGAGGTTGCCGAGCTGATAAAGCAGAGCAAGGCCAATGCGAGCGCCCAGATGAGGATACTTGAAGAGGCAGGTCTCGTGAAGACATCGTATAAGCCGGGCGTCAGGGGCGTCAAGAAGGTATGCAGTACTGAAGTGAAGGAAGTCAGGCTTCTGCTCAAGTAAGCCTTTTGTCGGAAGGGGGAGAGCCCCCCTCTGAGCGCTGTTGGTGAATGATCAGGTTGGAATTAGCCCTTTTTGAGCAGCATGCCACCGATGCGCACCGTTAACGGCACAGCCATTCCATGCGGATGGATATAACGGCAACCACGCCTTCGGCTAAATGAAATACGCAATTGCGAATTGTTTTTATGGAAGACGATAAGCACATTAACTTAAGCGTCACCGAGAATTGTATCAAGGCGCATTTACATTGGTTCTTGGGATATCGGTGCTTAAGGGGGCGATCATATCATGAAAAGAAAGCTTCAGGTAGCATTGGACATGACCTCGATTAGTGAGGCGATAAAAATAGGCGGAGAGGCGGCCGAGGGTGGCGCAGACATAATCGAGGCAGGAACCCCGCTCATAAAGAAAGAGGGCATAAGCGCGGTCAGAAGGATCAAAAACGAACTGGGCCTCCCCACGCTAGCCGACCTTAAGATAATAGATTTTGGAAGGAGAGAGGCGGAGTTCGCGTTCGATGCTGGTGCAGACATAGTAACCGTGCTTGGCAGCGCGACTACAAAGACCGTTGAGGAGGCGGTCGAGGTGGCGCATGCGTATGGCGGAAGGATAGCCATAGACCTGATAGGGGTCTATGATGTGATCGCGAGCTACAATCATGTGCTACCGCTTAAGGTAGACTACATTTACCTGCAGTCAGGGCTAGGAGAGGCGGTGGAAGGAAAGATGCCGCTTGATGATGTCAAGAAGCTGTTTGACGTCTCCAAAATTCCGCTTGGGATAGCGGGAGGGCTGGATGCTGAGAACGTAGCCAAGGCGCTCTTGCCGGGGATAGAGGTGTTCGTTGTGGGCGGTGCCATAACGCACTCATGCGATCCGGCAGACGAGACGAGGAGGCTGGTTAGGACGATCAAGGGAGCGTGATTGCTGGATGAGTGGCTTGGAGGGTTCAGGTATGCATGTTCAAGAATGGGATGGTTTTGAAGGAAAGCTATGGAAGGAGCGCATTGACGTTCGGGATTTTATTCAGTCGAATTACCACCAGTACAACTGGGGAGAGGAGTTCCTTGCCTCACCAACCGAGAGGACCAAGCGGCTGTGGGCGCGGTGCGAGGAATTATTTGAGATGGAGAGGCGGAAGGGAGGGGTTCTGGACATAGATACAACGACAGTATCTACGATTACGAGCCATGGCCCAGGCTATATCTGCAAAGAGGATGAGCTCATAGTGGGGCTGCAGACCGATGCCCCGCTACGGCGCGCGATAAAGCCCTTTGGGGGCATACGCATGGTTGAGGCGGCATGCGAGGCGTATGGCTACAAGGTCGATCCGAGGGTCGTGGAGATATTTACACGGTATAGGAGGACGCACAACGAAGGGGTCTTCTCGGTGTATACGCCAGAGATGCGCGCTGCGCGTAAGGCTGGCTTGATAACGGGCCTCCCGGATGCTTACGGCAGGGGGAGGATAATCGGGGAGTATGCTCGAGTCCCGCTTTATGGGGTCGACAGGCTAATAGCAGCGAAGGAGGCCGATCTCGCGCAACTGCCACCTGAGATGAGTGATGAGAACATGCGTCTGCGTGAGGAGGCCTCAGACCAGATCAAGGCTTTGCGCGAACTGAAGGAGATGGCGGCATCATACGGATTTGACCTGTCGAGGCCAGCGTCGAACGCCAAAGAGGCGGTGCAGTGGCTATATTTTGCATACCTCGCAGCTGCCAAGGAGCAGGACGGCGCCGCGATGTCCCTTGGTAGGATAGACGCGTTCTTGGACATATACTTCGAGCGTGACCTTTCATCAGGCAGGATTACGGAGGAGGAGGCCCAGGAGCTGATCGATCAATTTGTGATCAAATGCAGGCTCATAAAGTACGTTAGGACGCCGGAATACAATGAACTCTTTGCCGGCGACCCTACATGGATAACACTATCGCTCGGCGGCATGGGTGACGACAGGCGCTCACTGGTGACCAAGACGGCATTCCGCTTCATACATACGCTTAAGAACCTTGGACCGGCTCCCGAGCCGAACATGACGATCCTTTGGTCACAAGGATTGCCGCTGCCATTCAAGAGGTACTGCGCCAGGATATCGATCGAGAGCAGCTCGATACAGTACGAGAATGATGATTTGATGCGTAGTTGCGGCTTCGGCGACAATTACGCGATAGCCTGCTGCGTTTCCGCAATGAGCGGGGGAAACCAGATGCAGTTCTTTGGGGCGCGCTGCAATCTCCCGAAGGTGCTGCTCATGAGCATCAACGAGGGCCGGGACGAGGTCATGGGAGCACAGATCGGACCTAAGCTGGCAATACCGGAGGGCGACTATCTCGACTACGAGCAGGTGCGTAAGAATCTGGATGCTATGCTCGAGTGGATGGCTGAACTTTACGTCAACACGATGAACGTCATCCATTACATGCATGACAAGTACTACTACGAGAATGTCCAGATGGCGCTCCTTAACACGCACCTGCACCGCTTCATGGCTTTCGGCGTAGCTGGGCTCTCAGTCATAGCCGATTCGCTTTCGGCGATCAAGTATGCAAAGGTGAGGGCGATACGCGACGAGCGCGGCATAACTAAAGACTTCTCGATCGAGGGTGACTTTCCTAGATTCGGAAATGATGACGATAGGGTCGACCTGATCGCAAAGGAGGTGGTGTGCAGCTTCATCGAAAAGTTGAGGAAGCACCGGGCATACAGGGATGCAGAGCATACGCTATCGATACTGACGATAACCTCGAACGTCGTTTACGGGAAGAAGACAGGGGCGACGCCTGACGGTAGGAAAGCGGGGGAGGCTTTCGCACCGGGCGCAAACCCCATGCATGAGCGGGACATGCTTGGCGCGCTTGCAGCACTCAACTCCGTATCAAAGCTGCCATACTCCGCATGCAAAGATGGCATCTCGAATACGTTCTGCATAGTGCCAGAGTCACTGGGAACTACGTGGGAGGAGCAGGTCGACAATGCATTCTACCTTGTAGAGGGGTACTTCATGAAGGGCGCGCACCACCTGAACCTGAACGTCATCAGGCGCGAGAAGCTGGAGGATGCGATGGAGCACCCAGAGAAGTACCCCACGCTTACCATTCGGGTGTCTGGATACGCGGTCAATTTTGTGAAGCTGACCAAGGAACAGCAGAGGGAGGTCATCGCACGGACGTTCCATGCCCAGCGGTCATCGCATAAAAAGATGTAAAGGAAAGGTAGATTGAAATGGGCGAGTTAAGCGGTCGCATCCACTCATTCGAGAGCTTCGGGGGCGTTGACGGCAAGGGGATACGATACGTGATATTCCTGCAGGGATGTAGTGGGGGCTGTGTGTTCTGTCATAATGCCGACACATGGGACATGGAGGGTGGGACCGAATTCACGGTATCGGAGGTCATGAAAAAAGTAGAGAGCTGCAAGCCGTACCTTACTCTATCGAATGGAGGCGTGACGGTTTCAGGCGGCGAGCCGCTGAACCAGTCGATGTTTGTGGCAGAATTGTTCCGGCGCTGCCGGGAGATCGGAATCAACACTGCCATCGACACGAGCGCCTACGGAACGATGTCTGATATCGACCTTGTTTCGGAGAATCTAGACCTGTTCTTGATAAGCGTCAAGCATACTACGGATGTTGGGCACAGGCAACTCACCGCCTTCGAGAGGAGGGTGGCTTGGGACAACATCAGGCATATAGACACGAAGGGCATACCAATGTGGATCCGCTTTGTCGTGATCCCCGGTTTAACGGATTCAGAGGGGGTGCTGAGGGGCCTAGGCGAATTTGTCGGCTCGCTCTCAGGCGTTCGCAGGGTCGAGCTCATACCATATCATACGCTCGGCGCCCATAAGTGGAGGGAGCTTGGGATGGAAAACCGGCTCGAGGGCGTCCCACCTGCAGGCGACGAGCACATGGATCGAGCGGCGAATATAATGCGGCAATACTTCTCAAATGTCATCGTACTGTGATAAACAGTAATATGCCCGATGCGATCATTAGCCAAAGGCTACACAATGAGAGATGCTTGCCAAGCTATGCACTTGTTAAAGAATGGCATGGCATCTCTGATGTCGTCGCTCTCTGGGCGGTGTCACGCAAGTTTTGCGCTTGCAGCAATAAAGCCATAGAACGGCGGGGATGGCTTTCCTGGTCTTGACTTGAACTCGGGGTGGGCTTGAGACCCGACGAAGTACGGATGCGAAGGCAGCTCCAAAAACTCCACACGTCGGCGGTCCGTCGACCAGCCGCTGAATGCCAGCCCGGCGTCCTGCAGCCTCTGCCAGTAGTCAGGGTTTATCTCGTATCTGTGCCTGTGGCGCTCAAATATCTCAGTGGCGCCATACAGCTTATTTGTCATCGTGCCCTCGCTCAGCAGGATCTTGTAACTTCCGAGGCGCATTGTGCCGCCCATCGTACCAATCGACCTCTGCTCGGGCAGTAGATCGATCACTGGGTGCGGAGTGTTTGGGTTAACCTCTGTGGAGTTGGCGCCATCCAAACCGAGCACATTTCGGGCGTATTCGATTGCCGCCAGCTGGAATCCAAAGCATATGCCCAAGAATGGCTTCTTGTTCACCCGCGCATACTTGATCGCATTGATCTTCCCCTCGGTGCCCCGTGCTCCGAAGCCAGGCAGCACGATTATGCCGTGATAATTGCTCAGCATATCGATGGCGGAAGGATTCTCCTCAAACTTCGTGGTCTCTATCCAGTCTAGTGCAGCCTGAACCCCGACCTTTGCTGCAGAGTGGTGGATAGCCTCGGTTATGCTGACATAGGAGTCTGCCAGCTTCGTATACTTGCCGCACATCGCTATCTTGACGGCCTTTGTCGGCGCCACGAACGAGTCGACGAGGGCGCTCCACGCGCTCCAGCTGGCGGCCCTTCCATCTAGACCTAGGCGCTTGGTAACATACTCGCCCATGCCCTGCTCATCGAGCCTTATCGGAAGCTGGTAGATGTGCTCGACATCGTAGGAGGCGAAGACGGCGCCGTACGGGACGCTCCCAAATAGCGAGATCTTCTTCTTGACCTCAGGCTCGAGCGGATCGCGGCACCGCGCAACGATGATGTCCGGTTGGATGCCGATCCTGCGCATCTCCTGGACGCTGTGCTGGCACGGTTTGCTCTTCTGCTCCTTCGTCGAGTCGAGTATCGGTACAAGCGCAACATGGACGAAGAGAGTGTTCTCGAAGCCCTCCTCCAGACGGAACTGCCTTACTGCCTCCAAGAATGGCTGCCCTTCTATGTCGCCGACGGTGCCGCCAAGCTCGATCAGCAAGACGTCCGCGCCGGACGCCTTCGCCACAGACCTGATCCGGCTCTTGATCTCGTCAGTTATGTGCGGTATTATCTGCACGCATTGGCCGAGGTAATCCCCCCTGCGCTCCTTCCCGATCACCGAGGCGTAGACCTGCCCAGTTGTGAGGTTGCTGATCTTCGTCAGGTTGATGTCCAGGAAACGCTCGTAGTGGCCGAGGTCTAGGTCTGTCTCTCCGCCATCCTCCGTAACGAAGACCTCGCCGTGTATGTATGGGTTCATCGTGCCGGCATCGACGTTCACGTAGGGGTCTATCTTTAGCGTAGACACGGAGTAGCCCCTAATCTGGAGCATCTTGCCTATGGAGGACGTCATTATGCCCTTCCCAACGCTACTCAAAACGCCGCCTGTTATGAAGATGAATTTTGCCATCAGGAGCACCAGACTCAAATTATGCTTAGAGTATCGCAATATAATAGATAAAAAGCTATCCAGAAGCCTGGTCAGCGGCGATCGACTATCATTGACGCAAACGCTTCCCGACCAGCTCTGCCCTGTCGATAGTCAATGTGCCGGAGTTGTGGCGCCAGTCCAGGCTAGCCGAGAGGATGTTGATCCGCTTTCTGAAGAGGGGCGAGTCGCAGACGAATGTCTCATACTCCCCTCCCTCGCCAGATATGTTGATCATGTTCTTCGATTTGAGCCTCAGCAGGGATGATATCCGATCATCATCCAGCCGGCTGCCCAACCAATCTTTTGTTAACCCTTCGGCAGACACCGACGTGAACATCACGTCGAACCCGAGCGCAAGCGTCTCCCTCAGCAGCGCCTCCTCATCCTGCGCCCAGAGGGGCGAGACGCATTCTAGATCTAGCCTGCTGCACATGCCTTCGATCCTGTCGCGCTGATACCTGCTCGCGATCGCGCCGGTGCCCAGCGCATCGAGCCCCCACTTTTTGGACAGGCCCCGCATTGCCTGCTCGAACTCATCCATCTCTGCGTCTGCAACGCCAGAGACCTCGATGCGCTCCCAAGGATATCCCATGCTCGCCGCCTGCAACCCGGCGTGCTCTACGTTAGGGACGTGGAACATCCAAGAGTCGCCCCGTTTGGGGATTGCAGATATCAGAACGGCTACATCGTGCCCGCCCCTCAGGAGGCGATACAGCGCCAGGTTGCTGTCCTTGCCCCCCGAGAATAAAACACCAATCCTCACGGCTATGCACCAAGATGCCCATGGCGCCATTCAGGCAGGCAGCCGCCCCACTGCGGGGCGTGCCAGGGCGCCCGTTGGCATGACGATTGGTAGAGTATGGCAAAAAGGATATAACTTTTTGGATGTTGCTATAGGGTGTGGCAGTTATGGGGAAGATTCTCGTAACGCTCACTCCGTCAGAGGGCAAGCGCCTGATAGCCAAGGCCGTAGCCACGATGGAGTCGGTCCAAGCCGCGCTTAAGAAGGGTACGATAGTAATCTGCCTTGGCACCACCAACGCTTTTGTGCTTGAGGAGGTCGCAGGGATCAGGGTTGGAGACAAGGGCAAGTTCGCCATCGGTGCAATAACAGGGGATATGACCTGCGTCTCCAAGTCCAAGGGCAGGATGAGGGAGGCGGTCATAAGGGATGGCGAGATGACCGAACTGTTGCTGAAGGATGCCATAGACGAGCTGGCACCAGAGGATGTCTTCATCAAGGGCGCGAACGCGCTGGACCCTTGGGGAACAGCAGGGGTGTTCCTGGGCTCTTCAGCCGGAGGGACCTTGGGCGCCAGCATAGGGGCGCTGATGGCCAGGGGGGTCAAGGTGATAATACCGGCAAGCGTTGAGAAGATGGTCCCTTACGCCATAGGCGAGCTTGCCACAAGGATGGGCATAAAGGCCTACAGGGCATCTATGGGGATGCCCGTTGGCATGATGCCGCTAAACGGCGAGGTCGTGACCGAGGTTGACGCGATCCGAATGATCTACGGCTGCGAGGCTTTTCCGGTCGGGGCTGGCGGCATAGGCGGCGGCGAGGGCAGCAGGTGCTACGTCATAGAGGGCAGCGAGGAGGAAGCCAAGGAGGCGTGGTTAGGAATATCGGGCATAAAGGGCGAGGCGCGCGTAAACGTGGATCTTGAGGAGTGCGCCGAGTGCAGATTCAAGTGCAGGAATGGGTGGTAGCAATGCTTCTAGAGACCGAAGAGCTACACGTTAGCGTTGAGGGCAAAGAACTCATCAAGGGCATAAGCCTGAAGGTCGACTATGGGGAGATAGTGGCGGTTATGGGGCACAACGCGTCCGGGAAGACGACGCT
>MAGU01000055.1 GCA_001717025.1 Candidatus Methanomethylicus oleisabuli
GGGGGGGCTCCTCATGGGGGAGAAGGTCACGGAGGAGGTCGCGCAGGTGAGAGGTATACCCATCGGGGCGGATGCAGTGAGCCCTGCGCGGCACCTAGATATCGTCGGACCGGAGGACCTCAAGATGAAGATAGAGCAGCTAAGGGAGATAACCGACTGGAAGGTCCCCATAGCGGTCAAGTACTCTGCGGGCAGGGCGGGTGACGACACCAAGATTGCGGCGAAGGCCGGTGCAGACATAATAGTAATCGATGGAAAGCAGGGAGGGACTGGCGCAGCTCCCGAAATAGTCATAGAGCACGCAGGTCTGCCAACGCTGCCTGCCCTCGTCGAGGCGGAGAGGGGGCTGAAGGAGGTGGGCTTGAGGGATGAGGTGAACCTCGTGATCTCCGGTGCGATAAGGAACGGGGCTGACATCGCGAAGGCGATTGCGCTCGGGGCGGACGCCGTAGCGATGTCGACCGGCGTGCTCGTAGCAATGGGATGCAGGATATGCGGCCTCTGCTCAACCGGCAGGTGCCCGCGCGGTATAGCCACGCAGGACCCGGCGCTTAGGAGGAGGCTGAGGGTCGACGATGCCGCCCAGAGGGTTGAGAACTACCTGAACGCGACGATAGAGGAGCTCGAGATGTTCACGCAGCTCTCCGGGAAGACCTGCGCGAGCAACCTGGACCGTGATGATCTGAGGGCACTGACTGCGGACGCTGCAGCCATCTCCGGAGTCAGGCTTGCTGGCACGGATTAGCCCAGCATTGATGCAGGCACCGCCTTTTTTTATTCGCCTACGCCTAGCCTATGGCGGCTACCTCACGATGATGCGCAGCTTGGTCAGGTCTTCTTTTATCTCGCATTCCTTGTGTATGGAGTGGAGCACCTCCTCAAGGAAGGTCTTGGTGAAGCGCTTCAACTCGTCGCTCCCGAATACTAATATGAAGTTGTCGCCGGACTGGGAGAGCCTGAAGAAGTTGCATGCCTCAAGACGCTCAAGAATCTGCCTAACGCTCATCCCCCGGAACTGCTCCGAGTGGTTCCTCGCCACGGTCCGGTGCGAGGCGTCCCAGACCTTTGAGGTCTCGCTCGATCCTTCCGCTATCTTGAGGAGCGTGATAAGGTGGTCGAGGTCCAGTATGACGTGCTCGCCGCTGGAGAGCATGTCGTAGTAGACCCTCACGTTTCCCAGATCGTGCTCTTCCATCCCTTTAAAGGAGTGGTAGAGCTTTAGGGCCTTCCTTATTATGCTGCTTTGCGACTCTTCGCCCTTCACTAGCTCTTCAAAATACTTCTCAGTAGCCTCGTCAAGGGCAATGCTAGTTCTTCGGGGAGGTGCCATAGAATATTAGGTCACCAATCCCCCATAAATATTTTATTATTTTTTAATAAAAAATATGAACCGTTATCTAAAAATAAACCGTTTTAATAAATATTCTTTTATATTTTGTAGCTTATCTTCGATAGAATGTCATAATGGAATGAAGGTTGGATAATGAAATACAAACTATTGAAGATAGCGACCATCAGTCTCCCGGTCATGTGCATACCAGGGACGGTCTCCGCCGCTGAATATGGTCCAGTGAACGCGATAGACACCACATGGATACTCTTGGCGGCATTCCTAGTCTTCTTCATGAACTTGGGGTTTGCCATGCTTGAGACGGGGATGCAACGGGCCAAGAACGCCAGCAACATATGCATGAAGAACCTGATCACGCCGGTCATAGGCGCCATAACGTTCTTCATAGTAGGGTTCACGCTGGCATTCGGCACAGACATCGCCGGATTCACGGGCAGCATTGCAGACTTTCCATTGCTCAACGCGATTTCGACGGGCGACATATGGACGGGCACGAACGTTACAACGTATGCGTTCTTTGTCTTCCAGACGATGTTCGCCGCGACGGCAGCTACCATAGTGTCCGGCGCAGTCGGCGAGAGGATCAAGTTCTCAGCCTACCTGCTGTTCACGGCAGTCATCCTTGCCGGAATCTACCCCTTTGTCGCCCACTGGATATGGGGAGGTGGGTGGCTCTTCGACCTTGGGATGATCGACTTCGCGGGCTCCACCGTCGTGCACCTCGTGGGGGGAGGGGCGGGGCTGGCGGGTGCCATCGTCCTCGGTCCGAGAATCGGCAAATACTTCAACGGCAAGGTCAACATCATACCAGGCCACAGCATCACGCTTGCGACGATAGGAGGGCTTGTGCTATGGTTCGGTTGGTTCGGGTTCAATCCGGGCAGCACCGCGTCTGCGTCTGTGCCTAGCATAGCGACTATCGCGGTCACCACAAACATAGCGGCTGCCGGTGGAGCGATTGCGGCCATGGCAACGTCGTGGATAAGGAGCGGCAAGCCTGATGTAGGCATGACCATAAACGGCCTCCTCGTGGGGTTGGTTGCCATCACTGCAGGCTGCGCTAGCGTCAGCCCAGCGAGCGCCCTCATAATAGGCCTCATCGCAGGCGTGCTGGTCGTGCTCGCCGTTGACTTCATAGACAGGGTGCTCCGGATTGACGACCCGGTCGGTGCGGTATCGGTCCACGGCGTAGGAGGTGCCTTCGGGACACTCATGGTAGGAATCTTCGCGGATGCTACATACACGGGTGGCGCAAGCGGGCTCCTCTTCGGCGGCGGATTGGCGCAGCTGGGGGTGCAAGCGCTGGGGGTCGCATCGGTCTTCGCCTTCGTCTTCGCGGGTTCGTACATTGTCTTCAAAATTATAGACAAGGTCATGGGACTCAGGGTCAGCGAGGAGAGCGAGATCAGGGGGCTCGACGTATCGGAGCACGGCATGGTCGCCTATCCGGACTTCGAGGTTCCGTCTTGAGGGGGGTGATGAGAGTGAAGCTGATAATCGCGTACATCAAGCCTGAGAAGCTGGAGGACGTCAAGAAGGAGCTCAGCGCAAGGGAGGTCTTCAGGATGAGCGTCTCCAAGGCGAAGGGATGCGGCGAGACCAGGGGCTATGTCGCCAGCTACAGGGGCATTAAGAAGGACGTCTACCTGCTCCCGAAGCTGAGGGTCGAGATCGCCGTCAATGACGACTTCGTGGACGTCGTGACCGATGGCATCCTCAAGGCGGCGAAGACCGGGACCATTGGCGACGGGAAGATCTTCGTGGTGCCCATGGAGGAGTGCATCCGGATAAGGACAGGCGAGCGCGGACCCAACGCAATAGGCGGTAGGAGCAAGTTCGCGACCAAGTTCAACGGGGAGGCGCATGGCCAGACGGCAAATTGAGGCGTAGCACTGCATAAATGTCCGGGGACGCAGAGGGGCGCGCAGGCGTGCTGAGCTTAGGGTCTTGGTGCATCGGCAGATGCGTTTCAGCCGCCGGTTTAGCTTCCGTCGTCCCCGGACTCCTTTTTGTCATCATGAGCAATAGCATTTCAGTTATTAAAACGCTTAGACTCTGCATCTTTTAGAAATTAAAAAGTTTGCTCTCGAAGCACTGGATCACTTGATTCTTCCCCTTTTTGACAACGGAGTGACCCTCTGCCTCCAAGAGCCGCTTCTGGGACTCTACACCCCCGGGGTATTTCTCGTTAATAGCCCCCCCGCTCTTCAGTGTCCTCCAGTATGGGATGCTCTCTGAGGCGCCCTTCTGCTTGGCCTCCTCTGCGGCATTTGCGGCGACCCACGCGAATATCCCGGTCGTGATCGGGCACCCTATGGTGGCGCCGTGCCTCTTGGCGAGCGCCTGCCTGATCTCGTTGATGGTGGTGACCCTCCCCTCAGGGACCAACGACATCAGTTCGTTGACCTCCATCGGCGATGGGATAGCGACTGTCCCCTCGCCCCACCGGCTCACCATCTTGCCCTCAATCCTTACCACCTTGGGTAGGCCCTTGCTGTCGTGGAGCTTCTCGGTCCAGGTCTTTCGCTTCGAGACCATGGTTGTACACTCCCCAAAGAGGCTGAAAAGCCTATTGTCACTGCCTGCTGAGCGCCCCGGCAAGGATCATTGGAAGCAGGAAGCTGCCCTTTGACCTTGAGGTGTCGACATAAACCCTCGGCAGCGCCGTTGCGACTGCGCCGTAGCTCTCTATGCTCCCTACGAGCACCATCGACCTGAAGATGAGGTTGCCGACTATGCCGTCCGGAGCGAGGAGCATGGTCGCCCCCTCGGCGAGAGCGCGCTCTATCTCGATGCCGTAGTCGGTCGCCTGGAAGCCGAGAGCGGCGAGCGCCGATGTTAGCGCCTTCGAGTCGGAGAGCATCTTGTCTACCTTTGCGCTGCGACCGTAGTCCTCAACCCGGCCACCGGAAAGGACGGCGACCTTCAGGGGGATCCCCAGCTTTGTCGCCAGCTTCTCGGAGCTCTCAGATATGGCGACGAGCTCGTTCATGGTATCCCCCTCCTCGATTCCCACCGGCGCGAGGAGGACGAGCCTGTTGTTTATCTCGAGGACGGATGCCCTGCAGAGGTTGTCTACGAGGAACTCCGACCTGAGGAGCGGAATAACCTTCTTAGAGCTCAGGTTCCCCCTGATGCCTGCGTCCACCGCCCCGTCCCTTATCATCCTTATGAAGACGCCCTCAGGGTTCTGGTCGACGACGAGCGGCATCTCGGTCCCGACTACCTTGGCATTCTCGAGCTCTGGTGCAACGTCGTTGCCCGAGACCAGAACCGGCTCTATGTAGCCCTCCCTCTTCGCAAAGAGGGCGGAGTTGATGACCTTCTCGGCAGACTGCTGCTGCGAGGTATCCAGCCCTATGGCAACTCTTGCGTGCCCCCTGCTTGCCATCTCGTGTAGCAAGAGCGCCATCTTCGCACCTCAATCCTTCCGGTTTAGGACGGCCTTGACGAACGCCAGAAGGCCGCCGTTATCTATCGGGCTCGCGTCGACGGGCATTGTTTTGAGGGCCTTGATTATCGCGGCGAGCTCCTCATCAGTCACCTGCATGCCCATGGACTTAAGCTTCTCCCTCACGCCATCTGATCCGGAGTGGCGCCCGAAGGTGAGCCTCCTCGCCTGCCCGACTGCCTCCGGCTCATAACACTCGTAGGTGAACGGGCACTTTATGACCGCGGCGACGTGTATGCCGGACTCGTGTCTGAAGGCATTAGGGCCGACGATCGCCTTGTTGATCGGTATAGGTACCCCCGAGTACCTCGATACCATGCCCGAGAGCTCCTTGATCACGGATGTCTTGAACCCAAGGTCGACTCCGTATAGGGCGTAGAGGGACATCACGACCTCCTCTAGCGCGGCGTTACCGCATCGCTCCCCCAGCCCGTTGACCGAGACGGATATGGCGTCTATCCCTGCCTCGTATGCGGCCAGCGAGTTCGCAACCGCAAGACCGAAGTCGTCGTGGCAGTGGGCGGAGAGCTCGATGTCGAAGCACTTGTGCAACTTCTCGACGAGATAGCGCATGCCCTGCGGCCTTATGCAGCCAGTCGTGTCGGCTATGCCCAGGCGGTCGGCGCCGCGTTCCTTGGCGGCGTTGAAGAGGGACGTCAGGTTCCCTATGGAGGTGCGGGTAGCGTCCTCGGCGGTGAGCTGGACGAATAAGCCGTGCCTCTTGGCGTAGTCGATGGCGTCCCCCGCCATCGCGACAGAGGTCGCGAGGTCGGTGTGGAGCTTGTACTTAAGGTGGAGCGCAGATACGGCGAGAAATATGATGATGCCGCCAACATCCGCCCTCATGGCGGCGTCTATGTCCTTCTGCTTGGCACGGCAGAGGCATATGACGTCTGCGTCTAGGCGTTCGGATGCTACCGCCTTTACGGCTGCCTCATCGTACTCAGAGATGACTGGAAAGCCCGCCTCGATGGAGTCCACCCCTAGCTCGTCCAGCTTCCTGGCGATGGCGACCTTCTGATCCTTCGAGAACTTCACGCCCGGCGTCTGTTCACCGTCGCGGAGTGTAGTGTCGTATATCTTCACCTTCCGGTTTTCCTGCTGGATGAAGTTATAGGGGCTAGTGAAGTACTTCAACTGTGGCACTTTCCTTGCGATCTTACCTTGGGTGAGATTTGGTGCCGACGAATTAATACTTTATGTGGAGGGGTTGATCTTTAATACAGGACCGGACAGACTTAATGGGAAAGGTGACCGATGTGAGGGTCATGGTAACCGGGGGGGCCGGCTTCATAGGTCCGCATGTAGTAGACAGGCTGATCAAGAGGGGGGACGTCGTGAGGGTATTCGACAACCTCTCGACGGGGAGCCTCTCCAACATCGCGCGATATATCAGCACGGGTGCGGTCGAGCTTGTGAGGGGGGACGTCAGGGATCTGGCTGCTGTCAAGTCCGCCGCGGATGGGTGCGAGCTGATATACCACCTCGCCGCGCAGTCCAGCGTCCCGAAGTCTAGCGAGGACCCCCGGATCGACATGGAGGTAAACATAGGCGGGACGCACAGCGTCTTGATGGCTGCCAGAGAGAAAGGGGCGAAGGTCGTCT
This sequence comes from Candidatus Methanomethylicus oleisabuli, assembly GCA_001717025.1. Taxonomy (GTDB): domain Archaea; phylum Thermoproteota; class Methanomethylicia; order Methanomethylicales; family Methanomethylicaceae; genus Methanomethylicus; species Methanomethylicus oleisabuli. The sequence goes on from MAGU01000055.1 coordinate 6,408, forward strand.
TCGCGTCGTCGTCGGTCGTCTACGGCAGAACTGACAAGGTGCCGACCCCGGAGGACGCGCCGCTGTCCCCATACTCGTTCTACGGGATCTCGAAGATGGCCGCGGAGAACTACTGCAGGGCATACAGCGAGCTGTTCGGGGTCCCGACGGTGATATTGAGGCTCTTCAACATCTACGGTCCGGGCACGGACAAAGGTTTGATGATAGACCTCTACAGGAAGCTGATGCGGGACCCGGGGCGCCTCGAGGTGCTCGGCTCCGGCAACCAGAAGAAGGACTACCTTTACATCGACGACGCGGTCGACGCGTTCATGATGGCTCCAGAGAAGGCGCCTTGCAGGGGCGAGGCGTATAACATAGGGCTTGGGGAGTCGTACACGGTATTTGAGGTGGCAGAGATGATGTTCAGAACACTGGGGCTCCATAACGTGCAGCTCAGCGCCAAAGGAGGGGCGTCGTGGCTCGGGGACGTGGAGCTGACTCAGCCCAGCGTCATCAAGGCGGAGCTCGAGCTAGGGTGGAAGGCGAAGGTCGGGATCCAGGAAGGGCTGGAGGCGACGCTGAACTGGTTCCAAGAGACGCTTGGGAGGGTCGAGGGCGGCAGGTGAATCGCTTGCTTAATTAGTTTCCTGCCTTCATGCGCATTTAACTGATAGCGGCGCACTGACTGCCGGCTCGCGTGCCTAAGAATCTTTCTTGTAGGACCTGTGCTTGAACTTCTCCTGTGCCTCCTTAAGCGACTCGATTGACCCGATATCGTACCAGTATCCCTTGAACGGGAACCCATAGGCGCCCTCGCTCTCGGCGAGCCACCCGATGAACTTCCCTATAGGGTCCGGCGGGTTGCCCTTGGAGAGGTACTCCTCGATCTTAGATATGCTCGACCACGGAAGCGCGTAGATTCCAGTCGAGACAAGCAGGCACTTGGGGCACTCCGGCTTCTCCTCGAACCCGATGATCTTCGAGGAGCTGTCGATGTTGACGCATGCATACTTCTTTGCGAGCTCCTTGCTGCTTACGTTATAGAGGGCGACGACGGGTGATCGGACGGTCTTGAAGAACGCGGCCATCTTGACCAGGTCTAGCGAGAAGAGGTTGTCGCCTGCAGCTATTAGGTAGTCATCGGGCACGGCGCCCCTCATTATGATGCTGAGCGCCTTCGTCGGACCCAGCTTCTCCTCCTCGCTCGCCGACGGCTCCACTACGACCCTGGCGTTATTGATGCCCCGGAGTCCTATCCACTCAGCAAACTTTCCTTCGAACTTCTTGTTCGTCGAGATTATGGTCTCTTCGGGTTTGAGGGGCTTGATCTTTGCCATTATGAAGTCAAGGATCGTTCCGTCTCCAATAGGCAGGAGGGGCTTCGGCGTATCCAGAGTGAGGGGCCAGAGCCGCTTGGCGTATCCGCCGGCTAGAATTATGGTTCTCATGGCATCTGCTCACGTCTTTAATCTCGGCGTAGATGATGTGAACTGCCCACCCCTAAAGGGTTGTGGGCTTCCTGCTTCAACGATTTGGCTTGCTGCCACGGGCAGTAGAGGCTTTATCTTGACAGGCGCAGAGGGCCGTCCCAACCCCGCTAAGCCGCGCTCAAGAATGTTGAGCGAAGCATTATAGTCACGGTCGAGTCCGCCGTGCTTATACTCTCTGCCCGCGCCTCTTGGGTTCACCTTCACGAGTGCCCTGCCAGCGCTTTCAGCCTTGC
>MAGU01000056.1 GCA_001717025.1 Candidatus Methanomethylicus oleisabuli
GTTCTGTATTATCGCGTTAATTCCGTCATAGTCAAATGAAGACTTCCTTCCATACTTTGCTACAATAGCCATATAGTGCCTGTGGTCAGGGATGAGAGTGTCTAGCTCAGGGAAATGCAAGCCGTACCACTCCCGCACGCGCGACACAGTTATGTTGACGTTCTTGTCGATCTCGTCAAGCGCTGAGACTGCCTCCGCAACGAGCCGGTCACGCTTCTCTGATGCAGTCCTGATCTGTATGCGCACGATTGCCTCCGAGAGGTCCTTACGCATCGTCGCGAGCCGGTCAGGCTTGATCCCAGCGGCAGCGGTAGCCTTGGCGATGTTGGACCTAAATGCTTGCCCCCCTTCGCTAGGCTGGGATGCCTGGGAGTTAATTGCGTACTTGGCCTTAAGCGCGCGCGCCTCCATCTCATCCTCAAATATGAAAGAGTCGAAACCCATGTCGATTAAATCGTGAATCAGAATCTCAACCTCGGTGCAGGTGCCCCTTTTTTGAAGGGACAGCGTCTGAGCGACCGCATCCTCGGTGTTCTCGAATGTCCTCGAGAGGACGACGTTCAGCTCTTCATCATATGCGAAGAAACCGACGAAGGTGTCAACGATAAAGCACTTCAACAGTCACACCGTTATCACATCTACTTACGCTTCTTAATAAGTTCGCTATTGAAGGGCGCTCTCAATTATGATTACATATTCGCGGTTACGAGGAGCTTTTCCCCCTGAACCCCATACAGACCAGATATACCTCGGAACTGCTTTCACGGGACGCTTTTGGTTTGTGGATCCTAACAGAGCCGAAATGCGGCTCTACTGAAGAGAAGAACCGCTTAAATTCGGATCCCATGAGCACCTTCATAATCATGGATCCGCCAGCACGCATCACTCGCGATGATACCGCCAATGCCATCGTGGATAGGTCGAGCTGGCGCACGTGATCAAGATCATGGATGCCACTGAACTTTGGAGCAAGGTCGGAGACCACGACATCCGCCTTCCCTCCCGCGAGCTTGCAGACCTGCTCAATTATATCTGGGGCAGCGATGTCCCCCCTGATCAGCCTGACGTTGTCGAATGGCAAAGGAGTTATCGGGCTCAAGTCCACGCCTATGACCAGACCCTCTGGCCCCACCATCTCGCGCTCGACCTGCAACCAGCCACCGGGGGCGGCACCCAAGTCAATGACCACCTGCCCCTTCCTGAAGATGCGGTACTTCTCGGCGATCTCCTTGAGCTTAAGGGCAGACCTAGACCGGTATCCTCCCCGCTTTGCCTCCCTGTAATAGAAGTCGCCCAGCACCTGATCCTTACTTGGCATCGGCATCCTTCCTAGCAGACGAAAGTCTCTTAATCTCCTCATCTTTTGAATGCTTCAAAAATTCGTTCCTGATCGAGATCGAGAGCTTCGGGCAGTTGTCTGGCGAGATAGGCTGTCCCCTGCCGCACCTCGAGAGGTCATGACAGGTCAGGCAGGAGCACCAAGAGACGTCAGCCAGATCGATCTTTGGGGCTTTCCTGAGCAGGGTGATTCTGTAGGTCTTTCGACCGCCCTCCTGTACGGATTCCCTCTTGATCAAGTTGCGCTTCTCCATCTTGACCAAGGACCGTGAGACCTCTCGGCTGCCGGAGTTGAGCACCTTCCATAGTTCACACTGGAGGACAGAACCTTCCTTCGAGTCCTGCAGCATTACCAGTATCTTTTCTTCCAGCTCCTCCGGCAAAATGTAACCCTCTAGGAATAAAGAGGCAGATAGTCATTATAAATATATTTCAAGATCGAGCTTCTCTAATAGCTCCTTGTAACGGTTTCTCACAGTTACCTCGGTTACCCCAGCCGATGTGGCGATGTCCCGCTGGGTCCTCTTACGCTCCAGCAGGACGCTTGCAATGTAGACAGACGCGGCTGCCACGCCAGTCGGCCCCCTGCCGGAGGTAAGCCCTTTCTGCGTTGCAAATTGTATTATCTCAACGGATTTACGCTGGACTATGCCATCCAGATTCAGCTTGGTGATGAGGCGCGGAACGTAATTTACAGGATCGGTAGGTAGCATCTTTATAGTCAGCTCGCTCGAGACGAAGCGGTAGCTCCTCGCTATCTCCTTCTTGTTTGCGCGGGAGACTGATGCGACCTCGTCGAGCGTGAGTGGGACGTTGTACTTACGGCACGCGGCGTATAGTGCCGCCCCGGTCATGCTCTCTATTGATCTCCCCCTTATCAGCTGGCTCTCGACCGCCTTCCGGTATATGAGTGCAGATGCCTCCCTTATGTTACGTGATAGACCGAGCTGCGATGCCATCCGCTCAAGCTCGGAGAGAGCGAACGCAAGGTTCCTCTCTGAGGCATCGGATACCCTTATCCGGCGCTGCCACTTCCTCAGACGGTAGATTTGCGCGCGCTTTTTAGAGGTGAGAGACTTGCCATAGCTATCTTTGTCCCGCCAATCGATCATGGTGGATAGACCTTTGTCATGGATGGTCAAGGTCACTGGTGCGCCAGCCCTAGACCGCTTGTCTCTCTGGTCGCTGTCGAACGCGCGCCACTCCGGACCTGGGTCGAGCAGCTTATCGCCAAGTACCAGTCCGCATCCAGTACAGGTGACCTCAGCTCGTTCGTAGTCCCTCACTAAAGACTTTGCCCCACACTCTGGGCAGATCATATCTTCAACGTGGTCGTGCAGGTCAGTAAGATCGCTTTGCATTGAAGCCCCTACCTTTGAATTGGCCTTCTCGCCTTACAGCCCCCCGTCCCTCAAATGAATGGGGGCCACTAGAGGCACGGACACGGCCTCTGCCTCTATCCCTATCTCTATCTCTGCCTCCAAAACGCCTTCCTCTGAATTCCTTCTCCTCGACAAAGATCTCAGTCCCACTCGCATCTCTCAGTGGGAAGGGCTGCCACAGTTTGACCGAGACATATGGCTTCGATACAGGGCCAAATACATCAATGATGGTACCAATCGGTCCTCGACCTTTTATAACAGCCCTAGAGCCAATCCTTGGGGGCTCCGCCGCGCGGATCGTCAGAAGCCCGCTCTTCCCGATGTGTGATACAATCCCCAGGTAATTCAAAGAATCAGCTCCAGCATTAGGAAAACGTGATAAAGATGGCAAGGATGATTATATTCTTTGCTTATGATATTACTGCGTTGTAAACCGGCTGAATCGAGGCTAGCGTGTCTTCTTCTGGAGCTTCCTACGCTGGAGCACCTTAGATATAGCAAGGAGGGACTGACGCTTCGTCCCCTTCTTCGTTATCAATACCCTCCCTTGTGCCTCCCACCAGCAAGAGGGCATCTTCTTTGATGGTTCCAAGGTCGCGGCTAGCTTCAGCTCAGAGCACGCATCGTATATCTCCTCGGCGGTGGGCAACTCTACCGCCAAGGTCTTTGGGACCACCCTACCCTGCGATCGAGTCTTTGTTGAATCGAAGTAGGCAGGCCAGATGACAGCCGTATCGCTTTTCTTGCTCAAAGGTGGATCACAATAAAGCAATTATTATTAGGAGGCTTAAATTTTTTTAGAGTAAGGCTTGCATCATGCACGAACTCTCACTGGCATTGAATGTCGTTGACTTCTTGGTGAGGCTGGCTCATGATCAGGGGCTGTGCAGGATCACCGCTGCTTTCATAGAGATTGGCGAGATGACGCATATTGATCCAAGGCAACTGAAGTTCTCACTCAAAATGGCCAGCGAGGGTACGCCCGCTGAGGGGTGCAAGTTCCATGTGAAGAAGGGAAGGGCTTCGATAAAGTGCAACGGATGCGGCAATTCGACTGTGCTTGACGCTAAAGATATGATAGCGCAGTATGAGCTAAAGTGTCCAAAATGCGGCGGCCTGGATGTAGAGATAGAGAAGGGAAGGGAACTCGTACTCAAAAGGGTCAAGGGTAGCAAAAAAGCAGTAGCGGGCTCAGGTGCTTCGTCAGACAACCTAAGCCATGCGGATTCTTAAAAGCGTAGGTTATCAGATCAGCAGGGCGTTAAGTAGCCCATCTTGACCCGGCCTTGACGTTACCCTCGCATCGCCAAGTTCGGTTTCAATGATCGCGCCCTTGGTGATAACCCCGCGCCGCGCATAATCTACGTTAGAAGGGTTGTTCTTAACTTTAAGTATCTTAACCTTCTTAGTAGCCTTCGTCTTAGCGTTAGTCACGTTGGCGAATATAACCTCATCGAGCCTGATCTTCGTGTTGCCGCCGAAAACTCTAGTGGCCTTCTTATGGTCCTCCTTGGCAGCCATAGTAGTCTGGGTTGGGACTGAACCAAGCCTGTC
>MAGU01000057.1 GCA_001717025.1 Candidatus Methanomethylicus oleisabuli
CTACGAAAGGTCATAAGCCTACATACTTGTAGGCGGCATCGCCGCTCTCGAAGGAAAACTTGATCTCTTTGAAGCCCGCCATCATGTTCCGGATGTCCGCCCTGATCGCCATCGGGTCCTCCCTATCGATCACCGTCCTCTTGATAAAGCCGGCTATCTTTGCCATATCGTCCTCAACCATCCCAAGCCTTGTGACCTCCTGCGTCCCCAGCCTGACTCCCGAGCAGTCCTCCTCGGTCTTGTCTATCGGCAGCGGCGTCTTGGTCGTGATGATGTAGCAGTCTTCAAGCCTCTTCGCCGTCGCGTCGCCATTGTTGTTTGGAGCCTTGAATATGACCTGATGCGATTTCGTGAACCCCATGTTGGCGCCGAGAACATCGATCCCCAACTCGTGCAATTCTTCTGCTAACCTTTGGGCGTTCTTTATGACCTGTGCGGTGTACTCCTTCCCGAATGCAAGGAATTCCGCCAGTGCGACCGACAGCCCTGCGACCCTATGGACATGGTGGTTGTTGACAAGCTGCCACGCCGCATCGTCTATCTCTGACGCAAACCTTCCCTTGCTGAGGATTATCCCTCCCTGAGGCCCGAAGAACGTCTTGTGGGTGCTACCCGTAACGAGCTCGGCCCCCTCCTTCAGGGGGTCTTGGAATGTGCCGCCCGCGATAAGCCCCAAGACGTGCGCAGAGTCGTAAGCCACAATGGCGCCAACCTCGTCCGCAACCCTCCTTATCTCCCTGACTGGGTGAGGGAAGAGTATCTCGCTGGCCCCCAGCAGTACTATCTTAGGCTTAACCCTTGCGATCAGCCTCTCGGCCTCTCCAACGTCAATGTTCATCAGCTCCATCGAGAACGGTAGCGGCACGAGGCTAACGCCATGTATCTTTGACGTCTCGCGGAAGCTAGCGTGCCCTCCGTCGATAACGCTGAGCGCCGTCACCACGTCGCCTGGGGCGGTCATCGCGTTGAAGAGGACAAGGTTCGCCATCGTTCCTGATATCGGCACATAGTTGACATGCTCGGCCCTGAATGCCTTCTTTGCCAAGTCCGTCGTTATGCTCTCCAGCTCGTCGACATACCTGGTTCCAGAGTAGAACCTGTTGTGCAGGAACCCAATGGCATACCTGTTCCCCATGTCCGAGATGAGCATCTCCTTGACTGCCTTGCTAGTGACGTTCTCGCTAGCGATCATGTTAATGCAGGAGCCCCTCCAGCTCGTGTGCTCCCTGACGATATTCTTAATTGTCTCAACGTCTCTCATGCTCAACTTCATTCACCTTTGCCCGTGGCTGCCCGAGACCACTCAGCAAATGCTCGTAACCCTCCCTGCCCTGCAATCCCGGGACGTGTGGACCTTCTCCTTTTTTTATACCTGAGATAAAACCTTTTCTAAACGTGCGCCATATCCAGGCCGGACTCATCGTTCAATCATCGCTACCTGCGGGGGTAATAGAAAAAAGTTGCGGCGAAGGCATTTGCCACACGCCATGTCCTATAATGTGAAACAGTCGCCAATGCTCGGCGCGTACGCCTCCAGTCCGGTCTCTTCTTTTATCCTTGAAGCAAAGTCTGTGCAAGACGCTGCCTCGCCGTGGACGCAGAGCACTTTGGGGTTCCCCTTCAGCCCCTTTACGATCTGCATCAGACCTGATTTGCCGCTATGCGACGAGAAGTCAACCCACTCAACCCTGCACCTCGCCTTTTTGAGCTCCCCCGGTGGGCCATACTTGCCCTCATCCATCAATATTCTGCCGGGGGTCCCCGGCACTTGGTAGGAGACGAGGATGACCGCGTCGCTGGGCCTGTTCTTGATCTTCTCCATGTACCTCGTCGATGCCCCTCCGCTCAGCATACCTGACGAGCTGATTATGACGCCTGGCTTCGACAGCGCCCTGTCCCTATCCCTCTGACCTTGGACCCAGTTCGACCTTGCCATCGCGTCCCTCAGGAGCTTGGGGTCCCTCAGCTCCTCCGGTCTCCCTGCTATCATCTTGGTGGCGGTTCTGCTCATGCCGTCGATAGTTATGTCATACTTGAACCTATTCTTCTGCAACGTGCAGAGTATCTCCTGTGACCTGCCGACCGAAAATGCCGGGATCAGTGCTACGCCCCTTCCCTCGACGACGTCGTTGGCGGTCTCTATTAGCTTCTTCTCACACTCCTCCCTTGGAGTATGATCCACCGTTGCATAGGTGCTCTCTATTATTGCCATATCCAGCTCCGGCAGTTTGGGGTCAGCCCTCTTGAGAAGCGCTGTGTCGATAGTATTGATGTCGCCAGAATACCATAGGTTCTTGCCCTCGAGGCTCACAAGCGCGTTCATACTTCCTGGGATGTGGCCAGACGGCTGGAACGTCACCTCGGCCTGCCCCATCTTGTATTTGCCCTCTCTTACATCCGTGGAGCTTTCGATCATAGTCTTAAGCTCGAGCGTCTCAAATGGTATGTAGTAAGAGGAGAGGTGAAGAAGATCCCTTATCAGTATGTCAGTCAGCTGTTTCGTTATGTTTGCCATATAAATCGGCGGAGACTCGGACGTGTAAAATAAGGGCGCTATACCTGAGTGATCAAGGTGCGCATGTGAGATGATGATCCCGTTAAGGCCCTTTGGCGAAGTTGATAGCGGGAATGACGGTCGCTCCTCCTTGATAAGGACTCCGTAGTCTAATAGGAGTTTCGTGTTTGCCCCCTTGACCTCGAAGCCCGATCGGCCGACCTCCTTTCCGGCGCCAAATACCGTTAAATTAACCAATATTACGTTCCTCCTTTACTTAATTCTCATCAAAACAAACTTTTCCACTCTTAAATAAGCTTCTATTGTGCTTAGTCAATATATTAGCAAGACGCTACGTTTTATAAGGCAGTCTGGATTAGCAGAAAAGGAGCTGATTTCGTTGGCGATCACATTTCACATGAAAGAGCAGAACCTCAAAGGCAAGATTCTGGTGACCGGATTCCACGGTCTAGGCGCTACCGGGTTCATAGCGGTCAAACACGCAGTGACATCACTCAACGCGACGCTGATTGGTTATATCGATACCACGAGGCTACCGCCGTTCGTTTCGATGGAGGACAAGCGCCTCTCTCTACCTTTCGAGATCTACTGCAAGGAGAACTACGTATTCGTACTCACGAATGCCCCTCCCCACCCAAAGGAGCGGCAGGAGTTTTCAAAGGCCGTAGCCGATTGGGCGATCAGCGAGGGCATGTCTATGGCTTTTCTGGTGGGTGGGCTAGACAGCAGGCTGAAGCCATCCGATAGCGATAAGATCCGTTGCACCTTGACTAGGGCATATGATGCTTCGAAGCTCGAGATTCCGGTGCTTGAGAAGGGTCTATTTGTAGTGGGTCCGCTGGCGATAATGCTTACGCAGTTCGAGATAAGCGACTTCCCTGCAATTGCCATACTTCCCTATGCCAACCCGACACGTCCCGACCCGCTAGCCGCATCCGTCGCCGTCGAGGAGCTGAACAAGATTGCCAACCTCAAGATGGACGTCTCCCAACTCGTAAACGATGCACAGCGCATCGAGAACGAGCTGCAGGAGTTCAACAAGCAACGGCAAGAGCGCATCAAGCCTGAACATCAAACGCTCTATATCTGATAGTGTGGACCTTGGTCATCAGAAGTGGGTGGCCTTCTTCCTAACTATCATCTTCGGCCCCTTCTTAAGCGCCTGTATGGCCGAGGCTACTGTCTTATCGCACTCGATGACGTTGACAACTTCCCCGACTTGGGACTTCTCGTGGGCATCGCTGCCGCCTATCTCCGGGATGCCTATAGCCTTGGCGAACTCGCGCGCCTGCCTGTTGTAGTCTTGCTGGCACTTTCCGTTAACGCTCTCGACGAGGTCGACCCCCAAACGGCTGCACGATTCGAATATCGAAGCCCTTGTCGGATCAAACGGGTGCGGCGCAACGACAAGCGCCCCAGCACGATGGGCTGCATCGACCGCCTCATAGGCATCTCTAGTGAAGGGGGGGTCTTCGAGTCCCAGTATTATTATCTCGCCCAAATTGGTTGCAAGCTCAATGCCCGGTATGACCAATATATCTGAGAAGAGTCCGCAGCTCTTCAGCCTCTTGTACCCCTCCATCGTATCGTGGTCGGTTACCGCTATGGCGTTGATGCCTGCATATTTGATCCCTGCCCGGAGCTGGCTCGGAGTAATCGCGCTGTCTTGAGAGCTGTTGGTGTGGACGTGTGCATCAAGCAGTACTCGCATCTGACAGAACCTCGTTGCAGGCTTCTTCAAACGTATCTGAAATGATGGCGTTTTTAACCTTTATTCTCGAACCATTCCTCAGTACGACCGCCTTCCTGTATGCATTTACAGCGATGAACTTCTCCATCTCCTTCACAAGGTCAGTCCCGCACTCAACCGCGCTTTCGTACTGGGATAGCGGGTATGTCTCCGCAAGCTCGCTTGGGACTATCCCAAACGGCTCGCCATAAAAGCATATGTGCACCCTCTTTGATCCCTTTATGCCCTCCATTATGCGCTCGCTTAATGTTGATTTATTGAACGGCCTCTCGGGGGGATTTGGCAGCAGCAATGCGACATCCTTTTCCTGCGGTCTCTGGTACCTCTCTATGATCCGAATCCTGTGCCGCAGGACCTCCGGTCTGGCGAGCGAGCAACTGTCGTATAGGAATATCCCCTTGCCCTTCCTTCCCACTAACGGATCTTGCCTCTCTAGATGCCTTGAGTGGAGCGCCAGCCTCCTGAACGCATCATAAAGCCTCGGGTGCGCTCTGCATCTGACCTCTAGGTGCTCCCACAGGGCACCCTCGCGTATCGCCTGCTTGATCGCCCTCACCTCCTCCATAGTGACGTACAGATTGTGGCGAGCGAGCAACTGTTCCCTATCGCGCTTTGGCATGCCTGATAGCGCCTCAAGATCTGTCCCGGTGCATACTGGGCATCTGCATGGTAGCTCTGTCATGTCCTCTAGCCTCAGCGTCCTTGTCATCGTCATATACCTGTCGTCCTTTGCAAATAGGGCATAGGCCGCGGAGTCGAAGAGGTCACAGCCTAGCGCCACAGCTATCGACAGCATCATCGGATGACCTGCCCCGAATAGGTGCAGAGGGCGTTCCGGTGGCAGGTTCCTCTTCGCCGCCACAATCATGTCAACAAGCGGCACATAGTCGTACTCTTCCATTATCTGGACCGGGCTTCCAAGCGGGTGGATATCGTAATCCAGTTCGCCCATCTTCTTGGCGCTCCACTCCACCAAATCCAGGTGCCTCCCTCCCTGGACCGGGCCTGCCCATAGCATCGTGCGGTCCTCCCTGAACGAAGTGCTCTCCTCCGCCCTCCTCAGCGTCTCCTCAACCGTTTTAATGGCATCATTCCGGGCTGCGAACCCTCCCGTGGGCACATCTAGGATGACGCCTATGTCGCTTCTTATCCTCTCTTGGAACTCCACGATCTCCCTTGGATCGGTGTCAACGCCGCCGTACCTGAGTAGCTGGTAGGCTCCGGAGTCTGTCATTATCGGACCATCAAACCCGGTAAGCCTATGAACATCGGGCCTCTCTTCCCCAAAATGCTTTAGAATGAGATACGAGTTCGTGATTATCATTCTGTATCCGAATTTTTCCTTCAACTCACAAGGTGGAATCATGTTCTTTACAGGGTTTATGACAGGCATGAGGCAGGGCGTCTCGACGTCTCCCATGCGCGTGTGGAGTATCCCAATTCTCGCTGCGAGGTCCCTGTCCTTAACCTCAAAGCTCATTCTGCTTTACTCCTCAATGCTAAAAAAGTGGATATGGTGCTCATGCACCCTTCTGCTCTAAAACATACTGGTCGTAGACCTTCTTGACTCTATCTACCATCGGACCGGTTCCTTCGACACCGTCTGCAGTAACCCTTATTCTTTCCATGACGGTGACGAAACCCGATTCTTCGTAATACTTAACCATGTTCGGGAACATCTTCTGCAGTCGTTCGGATAGACCTCTCATATCGAATGGCTTTTCTTTCAGAAGTATCTCAGATATGGCATCGCCTTTGATGATGACTCTTGAATACTTCTCCTTGTTAACTACGGCGTCCTGCAGACAGAGATTCAGAGTCGTCGTGTCAAACCCGATGAGTGTGCCTTCGTATGTGACCCCTCTCATGGTTGCGACTTTGACGCTCTTATCAACAAACCCATTAAGCTCGCTGACAAATCTTCGAGAGCCGACAGTTATGCTCATTTTATTCCACCTAATGACCTCTAAATCGTTAGTAATTATTAAAAGTAGCGAGAATTTTACTGATCAAACTAGCTAACGGCGCCATCTCTAGCATGCAACCTTGCATAGAATATTTTCGAGCGCCCCCCTCTTACTCATCTATAGATAGGCGCTCCTTGATGCACACATTACTACTTGAGATCCCCATTATCCTCCTCTAGACGTGAGCCGATGTTCGCATTAATCTTTTAACTACTCTGGAAGCGAGTGTCTGCGAGCTCCTGTATTTAGAAACAATTTTGGTGGTATGAATGGTGGAGAAATGTGAGGAATGCTCCGGAAGCATTACACGCGATTCATTAGGCAACTCGGTCTGCATAAACTGCGGCCTCATTCAGTCGCAGGAAGCCGTTTATTGCCCCCCTCCATTCCTGAAGAAGCAGAGGCTTGGCAGCCTCATGTCGAGAAAAATACACTCGATAGTTGATCGCAGCAACCCTGATGGCGAGGCGGTGGCGCATTCGAAGTACTTCAGGCTCTGCAAGCTTCAGGAGATGGTCTACAGCGGCGCCACCTTTGACCCTTTCAAGATGCACAAGGACCTGGATTCTATATCGGAGTACCTGATGCTGCCTTCTGAGGTTACCGCGAAGACTATAGAGTGTTTTGAAGGCGCGATTGCAAGGGCGCGAAATCCTTACAACAACTACGGCCTACTCATGGCCATCTGCCTAGTCGTAGTGTGCCGCAACCTAGGCGAAGCTGCACCGATAAGGCTCACCGAGGTCGTCGAGGCATTTGAACGAAGAAACTACCATATATCGCTCCGCGTATTGGTGAAGAACCTGTCATACGCCGCCAATATAATGCCCGTGCACACCAAATTTAGGCAACCCGAGGACTTCGTGGGGAAGGTGGTGGAGCGGCTACGTGAGATCTCTTACGTCCGCGTAAGAGTGTCCCTCGCTCACCAGTCGCAAGCCCTGTATTTTGAGGATCTTGAGCGCACTGCCAAAGACCTGATCTCCAGCGTTCCACCCAACAGGCGGTCAGGGAAGAACCCCTTCCTCATCGCAGCCTCGGCGGTATTCGCGGCGAGCTCCCTCATCGCGGCGAGATCGAACACTGATGACATATTCACCAAGGCGCAGTATTCAAAGGACATCGGGATTGCAGAGTTTACCCTCAGGAACCATCTCTCGTCAATCTTCAACATTAAACCCGCGGTACGTGCCTTCCCTGAACCTCCCGTGCTATGCCAGAAAACAGATGCCAAAGTGGGCATGGCTGCTTACGCGGCGCCCAGTTAGGATTATGGAGATCTCGCCTGTGAAGCATCTGTTGGACGCCTCGTCGCCCGCAACCATCATCTGAGCGCCGTCCAGAGCCCTGCCATCGTAGTCGGCCATTGATATGTTACTAAGATCGACTTCGATCAATACTATCGACTGCCAGCCCGAAACCCCCGCCTCAACTGCCAATTCCCATTCGGCTACGGCCGCCTCCAGGTCGATGCTGCCATTGGCAAATGCCGGTGCCTTCCGACTCAGGTATATGCACAGATCAAAGAGGACGTTGTAGGCGGTGCCCTCTAGTGCCTTCACCTCGTTTACCTCGTCGAGGGTCCCCCTCATCGCATCCGACTGGGCGCGCATAGTCGCTAATCCGTTGACTACTATCAGCAATATCAGTAGCTGCCCCATGGTGAGCATTAGCCCTTTCTTGATACCGAGAATGTCACGATCCCTCCATCTGAATACATGAAGAAGCATGCATACAGGAGCCCGCTCCCGCTCTCCCCTTGGGATATCATGATGTTGCCAACATCCAACGGGAAGTCCTCAGCGCTCATCCCATATAGCAGCGCCACATCGCCCGAGTAGAAGAGCGAATACACCTCTTGTCGAAGCGCCTCTGACTCGGCATAGCTCCGGATCCACTCGTTCTGCCCCGCATATGCGCCCTCTACGACAATGCCCATCAGTGCGACTGCGAGAAGAAGCGATGCTGCAACATCAATTAGGGCAAATCCGATGCGCAAAGGCTGCCACCGCCACGAGGATATCTATTGCCGGTGCTACCCTCGAAGGTGTAATCTACTGCATAGAGTATTGCGGAATAATCGCCAAGAGCACGGTCTATGTCGTCATGCAAGGCGACTATTGCGCTCATCGAAGCGTTATCCATTACGACAACGCTGAGTAGCAGTGGCAAAACAACTATCAACTCCAAGAGAGAACTCATCCTGCATCTGCTCCATAAGAGTCGACGCTACCCTCCAGCATCATCGTCTCTTCAATCACATTTGCAAGCAATTCACCGGCATCGGGCATATGCTCGGCCTCAGCCTCACATGCATATGCTGCGCTCTTGACAGATGCCACGCTTACCGGTGTAGCCAGCGCGAGCCAGATTAGCATCGCTATCTTGTAGTCGATTATTCTAGACGCCACGTGCAACCACCGCAAGACGCCCCTGCTTTAAACACTAGCCTTTAAAGGTCCACATCCTATCGGTGCGAGAAAGGTGTTGACCGAAGATGTTGCCAAGCCAATCGATCTGAAACAGCCTCGTGCTGATCGAGTCTTAGATAAGATCGATGTAATCGAGGAACGTATTCTGATACTCGAGTATGCCCTCTCCGCCCTCTCAAAAAAGGTTGATGAAGTTGCGCGCTCGAGAAATTGACATCCAGCACCACTCATGCAAATCGCTGTGCATTGGCGAGATAGAGCGTTTTGCCGCAGAAGCCGACGGAAGCCAATTCGCCGTATTGGAGACCGGTGGCTCGGCGCTACTCTTTGAAGGGGGCCAGCTCCAGATCATCCGGGATCTGGTCGCCGCGTTGGGGTCCCTTCGTGACTCTGCCCTCGCAAAGTCAAAGTGCCACCAGATGGCACCGCTCAAGCGTGCGCTCTCATACCCATTCTTCTCGATGCTGAGGTCTTTTAAGGGCTTCAAGTGCAGCCCCCACCTCACGTGCGGGCGATGCCCTTTCAGAGGGGGTTCATCCATAGCACTGGCGTCCGATACCCTTGGTGACTTGAGCTCTTTAATCGCTGCGATCAGGCCGATCCGAGTCCCGCGAGGCCTAGGATACAAAGGCACGCCTCTCTACATGGCAGGGCCGTCAGCCATGTTCGCCTTCGAGAGCGCGGATGGGCAGCTCCTGCTTCCCATTCTGAATTACCCTATTGCAGAGTCAAACGCCTCAATATACAACTTTGTGAAATCAGTAAGGGCTCATGAGAATAAATGTCTGAAGGTACCTTTCTCCCTAAAACTCTCGTCGATCATAGACGAACGATCCACGTTCGCAAAGGAATCAGGCATCCCTCCGCACCTCGTATCCCTTGCCGCCTACGCCTCTGTCGGTCTAGGTAACGCATTCCCTCTGCTAACGGACGGTCTTATAACCGAGGTCTTTGTGGACGGCGAGGGGTCATTTGCCTATGTTGACCATCGGGAATTGGGGCGCTGCAACACAGGCGTGCACATATCCAAGGATGAGCTGAGCAGGCTGATCAACTTCGCCAAGGTCGAGGTAGATCGTTGCATGGACTATGTACACCCCTCCTTACGTGCATCCATCAAGACATCGGACTTCCATGTTCGCGTATCTGTCGACGCCCCGCCACTCTCCATAGAGGGCACAGCTGTGTCAGTAAGAAAGTTCTGCGTCCACCCACTCACTCTTGCCGACCTCGTCTCGAACGATACTCTGACGCGCGATGCCGCCTCTTACCTCGAAGGGTGCGTGAAAAGGCGCAGGAGCATTACCATATATGGCGAAAGCGGCTCAGGGAAGACGACGCTGGCAGTCGCCCTTGACCTTCTGACGCCCCCCTCTTGGCGAAAGATCTCGGTGGAATCGGACGTTGCTGAAAACGTCAGCCAGGCGCAATTCTCGATGCACCAGATAAGGCTGCTTGCAAGCGGCACCACTAGGGTCGAACAGGAGAAGCGCACATCTATACTAAATAGCCTGCTCCACAAATCTCCAGATTACGTCTTCTTCGGTGAGGTACTCTCTGCCGAGGACAGCGCAGCTCTGTTCCAGATGCTGGCCTCCGGATTGAGGTGCATTCACACCATACATTCAGAATCCGCAGAGGCACTGCTGCGCCGCCTTGTTTTGCAACACCACATCCCGCCGGAATCGATAACCGACCTCGACATACTGGTGCAGATGCGGAAGATCTGCGAAGGCTCCCATATCTTCAGGCGATTGACCCGCATCTCCGAGGTGGTAAAGTCTTTCCGGAGTGCGGCGCCGCCTTCCATCATAGACATTTTCCGCTGGTCTGACGAGGAGGAACGCCTTATTCTGAGTCATGGGTCCAGCACGACCGCTGGCATGAATGATTGCCCGGCTGCCGCCTCGCTAGACGATCTGGTGTGACCTTGCATGGAGAAGATTGAAGCGGCGCATAAACGCCTTCCCGCAGGGTCTGTAAAGGTGCTCATTGGCACATCTGGCAACCATGCAAATCCGAGGGGGAGGCTTTACAAGCTGGTCGAATATGCCTTGCTGGTCATGCTCTCCGGTGCCGCCGCATCTATCCTTGTCGACGCATTGGGGGCAGGGAATTCGGTCGTATCCGTTGCGATGCCTGTAGCCTGCATGGCTGCCGCCTCCGCGATCTTACGGCAGCTGCCGCGCATCAAATCGCACCGCAGGCGTCTGCTAAACCTAGTCGAGTCGCTGAACTATGTTGGCATCATCGCCGCCGTCCTTGCATCTGGCGGAACAATACAAAAAGCACTTGAGATATCCGCGTCGGATGCGAGTTGCGCTTACAATAGGCGCTTAAGGGGCGCCCTCATTCTTACGCGCAACGGAGTTGCACCCGAGCATGCCCTCCTCAGCTCATTCAGCGTCGATCCTGTCTTCAAAGACGTGCTGCCTTTCTTATCAGAGACCACGGCATCTGACCCAAAACAACTCATCGTGGCATGGCGCCGCGAGGCTCGCTCCGCTACGTCCATGGTTGAAGATATCTCTTCGATATTTACTGCCCTATCGTCAATCCTGCCCATAATCTCCGCCATTATTATTGCCATACTGGTGCGGGATGCATCTTTCTTCTTCGTAATCCTGCCCCTTCAACTTTTGATCTACGGGGTTATCAGATGGTGGCTAAGAAACGTGACCATAACACTATGCTGAGGCGCCCTGCTCCAGCCGCGATGCTGCTGACCATTCTGCTCGCCCTGGGGATATCGGGAGTGGCCGACTACTTGGTGGTGGTTCTGCTTGCCGCCGCCTTCTTCGCCGCCCTCAACCATGCGCTTGCACAGAATGGCATATTCGGCACCGGCGAGGCATTCCCATCGGCAGAACTTCTAGACGAGCTGGCGTGTACGCTCAGAAGCATGCCGCCCGAGGCCGCATTCGCCGAATTATACAGGAGCCATCCAACTCGACCCGAACTTTTCCACATCGTTCGGTCGATTGCAGAAGGTCGACCGCTCAGCCAATCTCTGAGGGCGGTTGCACTGGAATTTGGGAATACCACCGGCATATTTCCGATAATCGCCGACCTGCTCTCATACGATGCGAACGCCGCCGCAGACGGGATATCCCGGATAGCCGAGGTCCAAAGGGAGAAGCAGAGGATGAGGGCCGAACTTGATGAGAAAGTGGCAATCCTCTCCTTCCGCAGCACTATTCTTTCGCTGATCGGTTCCGCCTCGATGGCCATCATCGCCTTCTCGTTTCCCCTCCTCGGGGCGGCTGGGCCATCATCATCCACAGCAGCAGTCGGCAACATCCCCTTATTACACTTTGATGCCCCCGCATTCTTCTCTCTCCTCTCCGTCGCACTCTTGTCCTCGTGCCTCTCATCGATGTTGGTCCGTGGCAATTCGCCATTGAAGCCATTGTTGCTACCGGCTGTGATATACCTCTCAACATACGTGATACTCATCCTTACAATAGGATCAACCCTTTAATACCCCTCTTTTTAGGGGGGGATAAGATGAAAAGGCGAAATCAGAGGAATAAACGCGGGTCTCCGCTCGTTGAGGAGGGGCTCCTGCTAGGGATCTCCATCGTCTCGCTTACCGTTGTCCTCTCGATAGTGGTTGGGCTCCTCTCCGGCGTTCAGAACACCTTCGACCTATCCTTCTTCAACGGGCAGGACTTTCTTGACCAGCTGAAGCAGTCCTTGGATCAGGTGCTGGAATTCCTAAGGATAGTCTGAACATGAATGCGCTTCCATGCTTTCTGTTCGCTGCACTCGTGGCGATATTCATCTACGACTACGTACCAAACAAGGCGCTATTAGCAGTGGCATGCCTGATCGCATTCACAGCCATCTTCGCATACTGGTTAATCCGGAGGGGCGGCTCTGGCTTTAGAGCGTTCTCGTTTCTGAGGCTGATCCCTGCACCCATTTTTGATTTTGCGGGAAGGAAGTACTGCGCGATCGCCCTCTCGATAGCAACGCCTTATGACCCGTCATCAAGCCATCTTGAGAATGAGATCAACTACGAGCGCCTCTGCAAATTCAACGACACTATAGCTTCTCTAGGCATTCCTGTTGCCTACATCGTCTATTCTGGGGAGAAGAAGGCTACCGCCCTACAACTGTCGAGAGAATCATGCGCCAAATCGATAGTCGTCACTTGGACCTCAGGCGCGAACGAGTCGTCCCTATACGAGCTATGCGAAGCCCACTCTAAGCAGCTGGAGGGCATCTGCAGCGTGATCTTCCCCAACGCGCAGCTATCGAGGCTGGACCGCGCATCCACTTCGCTCCTCCTTAGTAGCCCGCTCGCATTCGCACTGGATCAGATGCAATCCGTGCGCCCTCCTTTCCCTTCCCATCAAGTGGCCGCCCCTCCACCTGCTACCTTGGCGACCCCTTCCATAACGCTCCCTGTTCCAGAGCCTGAGATGCTGGTCGGCGATGGGCCATTCTTGGGGTGGGCGTATTCCAACGGGAAGAGGATCGGGCCGCTCTCATTAAGCCTAAACGACCTCCAGCGCCACATCGCCCTATTCGGAGCCACAGGAAGTGGAAAATCGACTACCGCCGTCTCGCTCGCATTCAGGCTCAGCTATGCAGGCATCTCCGTTCTTGTGCTAGATTGGCATGGTGAGCATGCGGGGCTGACAGCAGAGGCGGGAGGAAAGGTATTCCGCCCTGGTGCCGAGAAGGGCGGCCTCACGATCAATCCCCTCTCATGCGGAGGCGGCAAGGACATCGGATTTCAGGTCGAGTTTATCACCGACATATTCACGCAGATCTTCCAATTCTCGGCACCACAATCCTACATGTTCCGGGAGACCCTGAAGGCATGCTACCGGTCGAAGCTAAACCCTACCCTCTCTGACCTCATAAAGGAGCTCGGATTGATGCCGATACGATCATCTTGGGACCACGAGACTCGGATGGCGCTGATGCGTAGGCTGAAGGCATTCACCGAAGGGGCATGCGGTCTGGCGGCAAACGGCGACGATTCAGTATTCAGGGATGAGCTCTTTAAAGGGCTCGTCTGCATCGACCTCTCGTCTCTAAAGGACGTAAACAGCAGGTCGATCTTTGCCAATCTGCTGCTGAAGCTACTCTACGATAGGGCTGTTGGGCGGTCGATAACCCGCCTTGAGCACGTCACATTCATCGATGAGGCGCAGAACGTCATACCGCCAAGGCGACCTGAAGAGCCCCGCTCAATCGGCGAACGCATCATCGCGGAGCTGAGAAAGTATGGTGAGGGGGTGGTCGTGATCACACAGTTCCCATCGTCCATATCACTCGAGGTCCTGAAGAACAGCGCGATAAGGGTCATCCATTCGATAAGATCAGGAGAGGACCTGAAGCTGTCTCTTATACACATCTC
>MAGU01000058.1 GCA_001717025.1 Candidatus Methanomethylicus oleisabuli
GTGTAGCTCTGAAAGAACTGGTAAACGGTGAGGCTAAATATCAGGGTGATTATGAAGAGGTATAGCATATTCCCGAAGATGATAGAGGCTAAGAACTTCTTTAAGCCGCCTTCCTTTGCTCCGGGGATGATATTCATCTTTGGCGAGAATATCAAGAAGAGGGAAGGCTTGCTCTGCTCCGCGAAGTATGATCTGACTAGGGTTTCGAATTGAAGATCTAGGGACTGCAAGTCCTTTTCGCTTGCCGAATTCTCAGGGTACGGAGAGTAGTAGACATAGATCTTGTCAAGAAACTGTACGGCCACATCAAGGGAACTGCCATCCATGCCGTTCAGCCTATATTGAAGGAGGGCCCCGCCTTCAATCGATGATCTGGACAGTCTAGATAGATCAGGATTATGCTCCAGAATGTTGATTAGGTAATCAATCAACTTTGACAGCTGATCCGGAGGGACTGCAACGTCTATCGTAACACTCCTTTTCCAAGGGAGCGTGTCACTGAAGCCTTCGGGGCGGTTAGGCGAAGGAGGGCTCATCTTGATCCCAATCCATTATTAAAACATCATAAAAGGTCGTTGTTATGTATTTGTGCATAATGACATTAAGAGTGATGAGTGCCATGCTCATTATTAAGCATTTTTCAGATTTTACTGTGCAAATGGCGGCGACGATGCGGAAGCCTCAGTCAAAGGTTTTAAGCCACAGGAGCTAAGAGTGAATGGAGTTAAACGTCATGAGGGCCACTGACGAAATAGATAAGATCGTCATTATGCATCTCAAGGAGAATGCAAGAGTTCCCTATACGAAGATCGCGGAGGATATAGGGCTGTCAGAGGCGGCGGTTAGAAAGAGGGTAGAGAAGCTTGTTGAGGACGGGGTAATAAAGAGGTTTACAGTCGAGGTAGATGCCGGTGACAAGCTCAAGGCACTGATACTGATATCGGTTCAGCCGCCGCGCCCGAACCCGGCAGTAGCACAGGAGATAAAGAACGTTGAAGGGGTTGAGATGGTTCTCGAGGTGGCGGGCGAGGTAGACATTGTCGCAGTCGCCTCAGGTAACAGCATGCAGGAGGTGAACAGATACATCGATGAGGTTAGGCGGATAGAGGGCGTATCAAAGACGAATTCCATGATAGTTCTACGTTCATGGATTTGAAAATCGAACTTATACTCCTATTAACGCAATATAATTATGATGATTAAATACGAAATGCTTATATAACTTTGTCAGGCGAATCTACATCGCGTTCAAGAGGTCAAGAGTGGGAATGACTAAGCTCAACATATTGTTTGATCATATGAGGTGGGAAGAGAAGGCGCTATACGATGCCTGCCGAAAGAAGAGAATCGATTTCAGCTTGGTTAGTGCTGAGAAGATATTCATGGAGCTGACATCTGACCGTAA
Organism: Candidatus Methanomethylicus oleisabuli; assembly: GCA_001717025.1. Taxonomy (GTDB): domain Archaea; phylum Thermoproteota; class Methanomethylicia; order Methanomethylicales; family Methanomethylicaceae; genus Methanomethylicus; species Methanomethylicus oleisabuli. The sequence goes on from MAGU01000058.1 coordinate 1,406, forward strand.
GCCAGATGAAATAGGAGACGTGGTCATCCAGAGGTGTGTCAGTCACTTTAGGGGGGCACACGCGACTGCCGCCATAGAGAGTTACGGCGTTCCAGTGATAAACAAGTATAGCACCGCCGATACGTGTGGCAACAAGGTGCTCAATACGCTGGCGTTCAAGAAGGCAGGCATACCTACGCCTAGGACGTATCTGTCATTCACGGTGGAGTCTACCCTTGAAGCATTAAATGAGATGGGTTATCCAAGCGTCCTCAAACCGGTCGTTGGAAGTTGGGGGAGGCTGGTCTCTCTGGTGGAGAATTGCACGTCTGCAAGGGTAGCTCTTGAGCACAGAGAGATGATGTTCCCACTTTACCAGATATACTACGCTCAAGAGATGGTGAAGCGGCCACCAAGGGACCTCAGGGTGTTTGTGATTGGAGATGATGTACCTGTCGCTATATACAGGGTAAACGAGACGGGTGACTGGAGGACGAACACTGCGAGGGGGGGCAAGGTCGAGAATTGCCCGGTGACGCCGGAGGTAAGGGAGCTTGCATTAAAGTCTGCCGCCGCGGTCGGTGGGGGGGTCTTCGGAGTCGATATGATGGAGAGCGATAGGGGACTTCTGGTCCATGAAATAAACAGCACCGTTGAATTTAAGAATACGGTTCCTGCTACTGGAGTTGATATACCAGGCATGATCATAGATTACGCATTAAAGGAGGCAAAGAGATGAAGACAGTCGGCATAATTGGCGCCTCGGGTTACACAGGAGGCGAGATTCTCCGTATCCTTGTGAATCACCCCCAAGCAGAGGTAAAGGCAGCTACGTCTAGGGAGAATGCGGGGGAGCCGGTCTACAGGATACATCCACAGTTGAGGAAATTTACTGATCTCAAGTTCATCGAGCCGGATGTTGAGAAGATAGCAGAGAGCTGCGAGTTCGTATTTCTGGCGCTCCCGCACGGATCATCGGCGCCGGTTGCAAAGAAGCTTCTTGAGCGCGGCAACAAGGTTATCGACCTAAGCGCAGATTTCAGGCTGAAGAACAAGGATGACTATCCCAAGTGGTACGGGTGGGAGCACCCTTGCCCAGAACTCTTAGACCAAGCCGTCTTTGGGCTTCCAGAGTTCCACAGGGATGAGATCAGGAATGCCAAGCTGATTGCAAATCCGGGCTGCATCGCAACTGCAAGCATACTCAGCCTCGCTCCGGTCATCAAGACAGGAGCAGTCGAGAAGTCGAGGGCGATCGTTGATGCGAAGATAGGTTCATCTGGGGCAGGTACAAAAGTCAGCATCTCGAGCCACCATCCCGAGCACTCGGGTCTTGTCAGGCCTTACAAGCCAGTCATGCATAGGCACACCGCTGAGGTCGAACAGGAGTTGACGTTCAACGGCTTAAAGCCTACGATTGCTATGACGCCTCATGCAATAGACATGGTAAGGGGCATAATGGCAACAGGGCATATGTTCATGAACAGGGAGGTCACCAACCAAGAGTTATGGAGGGCGTTCAGGGAGTTCTATCAGAATGAGCCTTTCATAAGGATCGTGAAGGATGTCAAGGGGCTACATCAATTTCCAGATCCGATGAACGTTGTGGGTTCTAACTTCTGTGATGTTGGTTTCGAGATAGACCCGCACGGAAATAGAATCATCACATTTGGGGCTATCGATAACCTGCTTAAGGGAGCGGCGGGGCAGGCGATCCAGAACTTCAACATAATGATCGGGATCGATGAGACTACCGCAATCAGATTCCCAGGGGTAAGACCGGTATGAGAATGGCAGTCAAGATAGGCGGGGATCTGATCAAGGGAGAGAGCATAAACACGCCACTAATCGAAGACATCAAAGCACTAGCTCAAAACCATGGCGTCGTAATAGTTCATGGCGGAGGCGACATCGTAACCGAGATGGCCAAACGCCTGGGCAAAGAGCAGGTATTTGTGATGTCCCCCGAGGGGTTCAAGAGCAGGTATACCGACAAGGAGACTGCCGACATCTACGCAATGGTTATGGCGGGTGCGATAAACACCAAGATAGTTGGCATGCTACAGTCTTTTGGAATTAACGCCATAGGCTTATCCGGCTTTGACGGCGGCCTGATAAGGGCCGAGAGGAAGAAGAGGCTGGTCGTCATTGACGAGAAAGGCAGAAAGCTGGCTAAAGAAGGAGGTTACACGGGAAAAATAACGTCGGTTAACGGCGGCTTGCTCGAGCTATTACTATCGAATGGCTATGTACCTGTGGTCTCTCCGCTGGCAATGGGAACAGAGTATGAGCCGCTCAACATAGACGGCGACAGGACTACCGCGAATGTTGCCAAAGCAATAAAGTCAGATATGGTGGTCTACCTGACGG
>MAGU01000059.1 GCA_001717025.1 Candidatus Methanomethylicus oleisabuli
GGTAACATCTCTCCACTCCGAGAGCCCTCGTGCAGCCATACAGCGTCTGCTCTCCCCGCCAATTTCTGTAGATCGGGGGGCATTAGGGTCTCTGGGAGGGATCCTTTACATCGCGAAGCTCTCTTCCAGTGTGGGCAACCGGGTCATACAACGGCGGAGGGCAATAAACTTCTTCGATATCGATAACGACCTTGACTGCAAACCACTCTTTCATTATGATTTCTCCAGTGACTCTTTCTCGACCGACGAGAACATGCTTGTATCATCAAACATCGCCGCAAGAATCATGGAAGAAGCTGGCATCACCGCATCAAAACTCCTTGAGAAATACCGGGCAAGAGTCGCATTCATGAGTAAGCTGAAGAACCTATCCAAGATGCAGCCCAAGTTTAGGGATTACCTATTCGTCACCAAGGCCGTATGGCGCTTTCAGGCATCCAACGACTTTGATCCTGAATCAATCCTTATGTACGATGACGGTTCGCTGGGTACGCTCGACGCCTACGAAGCAAGGTTCGGTGCAAAGGAACGACGTGCAACATCGCCGCCCTCCAACCCGTGTCTGACCGAAGAAAGCTACGGAAAGAGTCAGGAATGATTGGTGCGACTCATTATGCCTCGTGACAATCTCAAAGCGGTCGCTGCAGTCGCATCAAAACAGTCCGACGATGAGCGGACTACCGCTGCAAAAAAGAGGGGTTTCCTTGGGCGTTTATTCCTTAAGATGTCTGAGAAGCTCGCGGGGCGCGTGTCATTAACCGTTTATCGAAGCAATATGCTTTCAACGCCTCTCGAATACGCTCAACGTCTTATACGCTGGGCATCATTGACGGCGATCCCTATCGCCGCGTCAGTAATCCTACTCGTCCTGTCTTTCTTTGGTATGGCGAGGCTAACTCCTGTTTCTACGCTTTTGCTCATGATATCGTTTGCCGTACCCTTGTTTTCTCTCTCTTGGGTTATCGCGCAGCCCTGGCTATCCTGTCTTGCCAGACGAAAGGCATGTGAGAGGGAGCTGCCTTTCGTAGCCACATATCTCGCTATGACGACCGCGTCAGGCATGCCAATTCAGAGGGCTTTTGAACTCATCCGCGATTTTAAATATCTGCCCGCTTTCAGCTTCGAATCGCTTAGGCTGGAAAAGCTGAGGCGGCTATATGCCATCAATATGTACGACGCCCTCCTCTTCGAAGGAAAATATCACCCTTCAGAGGGCGTGAAGGAGTTATATTTTGCCTCGGTCTCCGCGCAAAGGGAGGGCGGAGAGGTATCCGTCACAATCAAGGACGAGCTTCTCAAGCTCTTCTCTGCCCTTCAAGGGCGCCTCAGAACAATGTCCGACAAATTCTCGCTTGTAGCCTCCGCTGAGATGGTGGCGTTCATACTCGTCCCTATGGCGATGATAACAATCGGCGTCCTGTTCAGTAGCATTCTTGGCCTGCCCGTGCTCATCGCTTCTTGCCTTGCATTTCCTACCATCATTGCCGTCTTTCTTAGTGTGGCCATAGACTCTTATCTGCCAAGGGAGATCTCTTCACCGGCACCGATTAAAAAGTTCATATTTTCCATGATGGCTCTACCTTTATCTGCATTCGCAGTAGCGATCTCTGACGTCTGCGGGTTTGCCTTACCGCCTTACTACATAATTGCGCTTCTCTTGATCTGCTTCATGTTCCCCGCCTCTATTTCATATGCGTCTTTGAGAAGGAGAGGGCTGGAAATACTCGCCGCACTGCCGCCGTTCATAAGATCTATAGCCGAGGAAGCAAAGAAGGGGAATTCGCCATGTATGGCAGTGATGTCTTTCTCTGAGACAAGGTCATTTAATAGGTCTTTCGATAGGTTGCTGTGCCGCGTTGCAGCCTTCTTAAAAGTCGGCGCCCCTTTAAGGTACTCCATCTCATCCTCGGACGCGCCGTGGATTGCAAAGATATCCTTCGAGCTACTTGACAAAGCGGAAGCCATGGGCGCTGAAGCAAAGAGCCTTGACATCCTCTCAGACCTGGCTCAGAATCTCTACCTTAGTAGAAAATCGCTCGAATCCCAAACCAAGATGTTTACCCTCACCAGTTATATCAACTCCTCAGTCTTGGCATTCAGTATCATAATCTCCGTCGACGTTGTTGCGCGCCTCTTCACCGGGATTGGCGGCATGACCTCTTCGATAGGCATTCCGCTCGGTTTCTCCTTCATCACCACCTCGCAATTTGCCGTTGTGGAAGCCATTGCCTACGTCGCTGTGGTGTACAATTCATTCCTACTTGGCCTGCTGGGCGGGAAAGCAAGCAATGGCGGCTCTGTTGTCGACGGCCTTAAACCTGCGATTTTTTGTGTGCTACTCTCCTCGATCTGCATATTCGTCTTTAAAGACTTGGGCATCATGGTAAAATTAATGGGTGGCGCAATGGGGGGTCTCTGAATGGACCAGAACCTCGAGGCAATACTGTCAATGACAATCTTCTTGTTGGTCTTTGGTGTGACAAATTATGTTTGTATCGCAACTTATGTCGCCTCTATCGATTCAAAACTCGACTACGCCATGAACCATTATGCTGCCATAGTAGCAGGAGCAATGTTCATAAACGCATCTAATTCTGAAGAGGGCTGGCAATCACTGGTTCCTTCTGATGACCCTCTTATCTATGGCATTCCGGGCTCAGTAAAGTTGTGGATAAACACAACGTGCATCTCGATGAGCGCCTCATTTCAGCCAGTGCCTGTTTGGAGCAGGGTATCCTCTCTTCAACCGGCATTTCGTACAGGCGAATGCATAAAGATGTCAGAAATAGGCGGGGGTCAAGCCATCATCGTTACCGTGAGGGCATGGTGATTAGAGATGAGTCGCGGAATATCGCGGATTTATGATGCGGTGTTAGCCTGCGCCATATTATTGGTAGGGTGCTCTTCGGCAGTATTGGCAGTCCCGCCTCCTGCCTCTGGCAGCATGGCCGATCTGAGCACGCTTGCCCTGCATACACTCGCCTATTTGGACCGGCAACATGTTCTTGGAACGATCGTCTACTCTGGTAACGCTGAGGCTGCTACTTCAACAATCGGATCTCTGTTACCGCCGCACTTGGCGTTCAGGCTTAATGTATACAATGCCGATTGGGAGCTGATCTGGTCTGCCGAATCAAGCCCAATCGGCAATTCGGGCTCCGCATCGTATTACCTCTCAGGCATCAATGGCACATTCACGCCGCGGATAATCGTGTTGCAAATAGCAAGGTGATCCCGATGGGAACCACGTCCAAGCGTCATCCTTTTAGAAATTCAACAAGAGGCGTTTCAGCCCCTATTACCGCAATCGTCGTATCAACTGCCCTCATTCTGCTGGCTTCGTATATGGCGAGCTCTTCCTTCGCAGCAATAGCCGCAATGGATTCTCGCCAACTGAGGCAAGGGCCGGCTGTATTGATCCATTATAGCATTGAATCATTATGCCTATCCGAATCCCCAATGACGACTCAGTTTATAGTGGCAACCGGATCGCGCACAATCAATATGACTGGCAGCACAATCACCTGCGCCGGCGCCGACTTTACAGACGTGCCTGATCCGGCCTGCATAGTGCTGTCCGCCGGTGAAGGTTTTATAGAATACGACCCCCGACTAGTGGCATTCAAATCTAGTAGCATAATCCATTCAACCGCCCGCATCTCAATTCTGCTCTCATTCGATGATGATTCCTGCCTGCATTATCTGGAGGTGGCAGTCAATTGACGTTGCATACGCCGGGCTTGCCCTCGAATGACAGGCATGGTTTTGTATTCACTTTGTCGGCCTTTGCACTGGTCCTAGTCGTCGTGTCCACATGCATATTGCTCTCAGAGGTGTCGATGGGGAGCAATTCAGTGATCGTCAACGAGGGCATGTCTGATTTGGGCGTGCTGAGGTCAGTATTGATCGGCGGTGGGGCCGCCTATAGCATTAACGGTTCTGAGGTAACGTCCGAGCTATACATAAACGAGGCGCTGCAGAACGCATCCTCAATAAATCA
>MAGU01000060.1 GCA_001717025.1 Candidatus Methanomethylicus oleisabuli
ATATAAATATATTTAATCTTATCAATAATATATTTATTACAATAATGCGAGAATACCCCGTCCGTTAGGACGGTGATGAATCGCATCCTTCTTTTTCTACTAATACCATAGCACTCTCCCAGACGGCAGTCCCCCTGCCGCCCGGGCGGTGGAACACAACATGGATCTGGAACACCATGGCCACGGATGTGGCCGGTGCATATGCCTACCACATCGTGCTCGTGCCCCGCAACAGGCACAAGACCTTCTCGGGCGCCAGATTACAAAAGCGTTGCGCGGAGCTACTGCATGAGATATCGGAGCACAACGCCCTCACGATACACGAGACGCTGATCACATCGGACCACGTGCACTTGGGCATCGGACCACGTGCACTTGGGCATCGGACCAACCTGCTCTGTATCAGATGCAATAACCGTGCTGAAATACAATTCGGCAAGGGTGCTCTTCAGCGAGTTTCCCGAGCCGAAGAAGAAATTTTGGTCGGGGCACTTTTGGTCCAGCGGCAAATTCTACAGATCAATCGGCAGCGTCACTGCAGAAACGATATCGCACTGCATCGCCAGCTAAGACACCGATAGCCAGATAATATCCCGCCTAAACGGAGGTTTCTTCATTAATTGTTAAACCATACTAAACCTTACGTCAGTATCATGCCGGCGAATATGTTGCCCCTCGACGTAACCACGGTAAAGTTCTTGCTTGGCGAGAGCGAGGAAGAGAACTCCACTATCTTATTCCCGAATGCCGGCACAACGAAAGTCTCGTTAAGCACGTGGTTGTTGCTCCATATCTGCGTGACCAGTATCAGCTCCGCCGTAGGGTTGATGAGCTGTATCGAATTTGGCCCTCCCACGTTTCCGGTCGGTATGACTATTAGATACTCCTGCGTCCTCTGAACCTGAAAGTCCGACTCCTCCTTGGCAGCCTCGACGTAGCTGACGAACCGCTGCGAGAATAGGAACATGGTGGACATCGTCATCACGAAGATTAGCATGAACATGGCCATCCCTATCGTAGTGCTGACGCCTCTCCTCGCCCTTCTAGACCTGCTCCCTCTCTTCATGATCCAGCCCCCTCTATCCTACCGGTCCCGCGTAAACATTCTCGTAATAGTTACCTAGCGTGGAGACGACCCTCACTCTGATGGTCTTGGCATTGATGGCTTCTCCATAATTCCCGTAAATGGTCTTGAACTCGCCAGGCTGAATCGTCGTTCTTGCAATGTTCAGGCTCTTGCTCGTTGATCCGATCGGATCATCCATGGCCACGTAGAGCCCATCTATGGTGATGCTCTGCTGTCCGTAATTGTATACCGCGACCCCAATCCCATCCACCCCGGTCACGTTCACATTGACTATTAGGAACCTCTCCTTCAGCGTGTCGGAGTTCATCTTTGTCATCAGGTCGCTTGCACCGGCTAGCCCGGAGAAGTAGCCCATGCTGTAGGTCAGTATGATCGTCCCGATGGAAACGACTAGGAGTATCATCAGAATCTGGGATACGATCTCGCTTACTCCTCTTTCCTTGGCCACGCCGTGCACCAAAATACTTACGAACATCTTTTCTATATAAATCATTGTTTATTTCTAACGAGCCACTTCTCAGTTCCGCCTCCGCCTCTTATCTGTTTATATGAAATCCTGATTCTTCTTTCTCTTTTTAGTCGATTTGATACCGAAACAGATTAATAGTCGCCTTCGGTGGCTTAATTGGTCTTGGGGTATGCCATCAAAACGCAAGGGGGTTTCTCCGCTTGTATCCGTGGCATTGCTGCTGATTGTGGTGCTCGCTGCAAGCTCCGTCCTAGCGAGCAACATCAACGTGAGCCCGTACCTGCCGCCGGAGGATGTGGATAAGAACCGGCTCCTCGAGTCCATATCGATCGTCGACGTCTTGGAGGCATCCGATGGCACTTTGGGCGGGGCGACATCCGTTAGCGTTTACATCCTCAATAAGGGCTCGATAACCGCGAACATATCGGCGATATACATAGGCGATGCTACAGGAAACCTCGTTTACGTCAATACGAGCATCAATAGGGCAGTTTCGCCCGGGGACGTCGTTGCGATAGGCTTCACAAGGTCAAACGATGTGACTTGGACCACATTCCTGGCCGTAACGGCTCGGGGCAACTTTGCCACATTTCTGCTTGGGAGCGATAACACGAAGGCCCCTGACTATGTCTACCTTCCGGGATTCATGATTGGGTACGAAGGTCAGCAGATACCACTCGAGGGTCCTCCGTATACGGCGGAATCGCTGGAGACTATCCTCGAATATATTCATGAAACGTTAGATCCGGATTATGTTGAGTCGAACGTTAGTTACACCTCAAACGGCGTCACTCTCGACGCCCGCGGCAAAGGCAACGGCGGCAAGCTCATAATGACGCTGGACAATAATGCCGATGGCGAAGGCATTGCAACGTTCATATTATATAATCCGAGCTCAGATGTGATCAACATCAGCATAGTCAGGGAGACGCCCGCCAACGAGCATTTCAACTATCTGGATGTGTCCTTCTACAACTTCTCATCCAACGAATATGATTTGGTGCGGCAAATCGCGGATGAGGGCTGGTCAAAGGGTGACATTAAACATATTCTGATTACGGACGCGCAGCACTATATCAATGATAACCTGTTTTTCATGCAATTTGTATTGAACGGCGATAGCGAAGGAAGTACAAAGTTCATGTTCAACATAGTTCTCGACTCGACCACCAGCGCCTATGCATTCAACCCCGAATACATCGTAACACTCTCCGACCCTGATCCCTCCGTATCCTATGTAAAGGGGATACTCTTCGAATTATCCGGCGTCGCTAATATAGCAGGTGGCTACTCGCTGTGGCTGTATAATTGCACGAGCGGCATTTATGACCGTAAGCTGATGGTTACAAACTCGTCCGGCGTATTTGACTCCATGTACCTGACCGAGACGGAAAATAGCTACTTTGCCCTATATCAGGGGAACGTATTCGATTACATCAATGCAAATTACGAACTGAAGTACATGATAGAGCCTGATTTTGAACTCGACCAGAACTTGGTCCTGTCGTTCTCGTCAATGAACGTGCAGCTATTCGTGCAGTCCCAGCAGCAGTAGCCGCAGCAGTAGCGCGCCTCTCGCTCAGAGACAGGTGGCAAAAGCAAACGCCGAATTAAGCGCGCCTCATTTCTTGCAGATCGTCCTGAAGTTCTCTAGGATCCTCTTCCCGTGCTCCGTCTGCGAGACCTCGATGTGGAACTGCACGCCGTAGACCTTCCGCGCCGTGCTTTTGAGCGCCTCGACTCTGCACAGTTCGCTCTCGGCCAGCACCCTGAACCCGGCGCCCTCCCTCCACCTCACCTCGTCGTTGTGCGATGCCCACGCTGTGAACCTCTTCGGGACCCCCCTGAAGAGCTCGTCCTCCTCGACGACCTCTATCGTCGTCCTGCCGTACTCCGGCTGCCTCCCCTTCGCGACCTCCCCGCCGAGAACCTTCCCTATCAGCTGGTGCGAGAGGCATATCCCCAGCACCGGGAAATCCGCCCCCTCGACTATCTCCGGCGCCCTCCCCAGCCTCTCAAAGCCATCGGTGACGCTGTGGGGTCCCCCGCCCATCACGAGCCCGTCTATCCCCTCCGCCTTCAGCGCCTCCAGCCCCACGGTGGGCATCACCAGCCGGCTCTCCACGCCGAGCTCCTTCAGCGCCCGGACTATGAGGTGGTTGTACTGCCCGCCCATGAAGTATACCGGGATCTTCACGCTCTCACCCCTGTAGCCCCTGTGCAGTATGCCATTGCTCTAGAAACCCCCATGCCCTCACTCGAACTCCACGGTCGCCGGCGGCTTGGACGTCAGGTCGTAGCAGACTATCGACACCCTCTCGTCCCTCAATATGCGGTCAGCCGCCCTCTTCAGCGCCGCCAGCGGTATCGCCGAGGGCTTCGCCGTCATGAAGTCCCTCGTATCGACCGCCCTGATTATCGCCGCGTAACCCCTCTTCCTGCCGGCCGGCTCCCCAACGTTCAGGAGGGCCCTGACGACCTCGCCGTCCGCGTGTATGATCCTCTCCGGCAGCTCGAATAGCCCCTCCGGCTCCCCCTCGCACTTAACGACCGCCAGCCTCCCGTAAGCCCGGTTGTCGCCCTTGACCCCCGTGGCGCGCCCATCGAGGTACTCGACCGCCGCGCCGTAGCCCTTCACCGCCTCCTGCACCGCCTCCGGCGCCGGCGACCTCAGGTCCTCTATGACCGCCGCCA
>MAGU01000061.1 GCA_001717025.1 Candidatus Methanomethylicus oleisabuli
ACAGATGAAGGCTGACAAGGTCGAGGGCGCCGCAAACATGGGCGGGCTCGTAGATTATCAGAAGGCGGCAATAGTAAGCCGGACGCTTATAGACGAAGACGCCGGGACGGTGACGCTCTTTGCGTTTGACGAGGGGCAGAGGCTCAGCGAACACGCGGTGCCATTCGATGCGATGGCGTACATAGTCGATGGTGAGGCGGAGGTTTCCATCGATAGGAAGCCCAACATACTGAAGGCGGGGGACATGATAATTATGCCAGCGAATAAGCCGCATGCAGTCAGGGCAAGCAAGAGGTTCAAGATGCTTCTTATAATGATCAGAAAATGAGAGGGCCCGTATAGCCCCCCTTTTTCAAGCCAATAGATGGTGCGGGGAGAGGGATTCGAACCCTCGAAGTCCTTCGACAAAGGATAACCCATCTCGGCAGATCTTGAGTCCTTCCCCTTTGACCTGGCTCGGGGATCCCCGCATGAAATGAGAAGATAACGCTGAAATATTTAACCTTCACGTAAGCAAAGCAGATCTTTGCCCAATCGCCACACTTGTAAAAGGGACGATCAGGCAAACAGGTCGGGTAACAGCATTGGCAGCAAAAACATCAGTACTATCAGTACCCCCATAATGCCGATGAAGATGTAGCTCATCTTCTGCTGACGCTTGTACCTTTCTGTTTCCTGGTTGTACTTTGCCTCACAGATCTTTGAGCAGTACTTCTCATTCTCCGGAATGGCTACACCGCACACGATGCAGTGTGAGTGCGGCCCCCATTTGGCATCGTCTCTTCTACTCGACATTTGGAACACCATCATGGGACGATTGTTGTGCCTATCGCGTCGCCCCTAATCGCGCTCAAGACGTTCATAGGGTCTCTCCCGTCTATTATCTTTGTTGTTATCTTGGAGCGCTTGATTATCTTAAGAGCGACAGGGTCAAGCAATGCGTATTCTCCAGCCTTCGTGCCGGCGTTGTCCAGAACCTTAGCTAGCTCCTCAGTCGTTATCTCGCTGAACCTTCTTGCAGATGGGTCCTTTCGAGGATCGTTTGTGTAAACGCCATCGACGGTCGTTGTGTTTACGAGCAGGTCGGATCTTGATCGCTCGGCGAGCACACCCGCCACGGCATTAGTCGACTGCCCCGGCTGCAGACCGCCCAGAATAACGACCTTGCCGGTCGCAATTGCGCGGTCGAGATCGTCGAAGTTGGTCGGTATGAAGGGGCAAGCAATATCCCCCAGTGCGGCAGCCATTAATTTGGCGTTCAAGCAGGCGACCGTAATGCCGATCTGGTCGCAGGTCGACTCGTCAGCCCCGTATCGCCTTGCCGTTTTGATGTAATATCTTGCAGGTTCACCGCCGCCCACTACCAGGTAGACGCCATAACCGTCCGCCTTCAGCCGCCTTACTAGATCAACATATCCTGAGAGGTCGTACTGTGAATCGAGCGAGGGGAAGAGGATGTGCCCGCTGATTTTGATCGTCACGTTCAAAGCGTCCACCGCAGAAACTTTAAGAATGAAGATATATAAATGGTGATGTCTTTTCATTACGCCGGAGTTGTTGGTTTTGTCCGAGAGAAGCTCGCTGGAGATGTTTCGCCTAAAGAAGCTGGTCGAGGAGCTCCAGTCGAAGGAAGGGAAGGCAACCGAGCTAATCTCGCTCTATGTGCCCCCTGGGAGGCAGATTTCTGATGCCATGAACAACCTCAGGGAGGAACTAGGGACATCGGCCAACATCAAGTCGAAGTCGACCAAGAAGAATGTTCAAGATGCGATCGAGAGCATAATGCAGAGGCTGAAGCTCTTCAGGGCGCCGCCGCCAAATGGCTTGGTGATATTCTGCGGAGCGATCCCTCGAGGAGGCCCTGGAACGGAGAGGATGGAGACGTATGTCATAGAGCCGCCGGAGCCGATAAGCCTCTACCTTTACAGGTGTGACGCGAGGTTCTATTTGGATCCCATAATAGACATGCTCACCGTCAAAGAGTATTATGGGATAATAGTGATGGACCGGAGTGATGCGACCTTCGCCATACTGAAGGGGAAGAGGGTCGACATAATCGAGACGATATATTCAGGTTCGCCGAGCAAGCATGATGCCGGCGGTCAGTCGGCAAGGAGGTTCCAGCGGAGCGTCGAGATCGCCGCCCACGAGTTCTACAAGAGGGTCTCTGAGCACGCAACGGAGATATTTATGCCCATTATAGGCAACTTGAAGGGGTTACTTATCGGAGGACCCGGACCAACCAAGGACGAGTTCGTTGAAGATAAACTCTTGCATTACCAGTTGCAGGAGAAGATACTCAGCGTGAAGGACCTGAGTTACACAGAGGAGCCGGGCGTCTATGAGCTGATCGAGAGGTCCGAAGAGGCGCTAAAGAACGTGGATTTCCTAAAGGAGAAGAAGCTTATTCAAAACTTCCTTTACATGCTTGCGAAGAATCCCAGTGGCGTAACCTATGGCGAGAAAGACGTCAGGGAAAAGCTTGAGAAGAACGTCGTTAAGACGCTCATATTATCATCGGGCATTGAAACCATAAGAATAAAGTACAAATGCCAAGCATGCGGCAGCACGAAGGAGGGGACGTTCACAAAGCAGAACATCCTCGCAAAGGGCGGAAGGGAGGTATGCGATAAGTGCGGTGGTACGATGTTGGAGGAGGAGAGCAAAAACATCATTGAAGAGCTTGCGATGCTTGCCGATAAGAGCAACGCCAAGGTAGAGGTAATATCAACGGATACCGATGAGGGGAAGATGCTACTCAAATCGTTCGGAGGCATAGTGGCGATCCTTAGGTTCGCCTCAGGAAATTGATACGTCGCCCGGAGATGGGCGCTTCGCTTCAGTAGTTCATGCGCTTCGCCTTCTCGATCGCAGCCGTAGCAGCATCGATTATTGCAGATGAAACCCCCTTCGCATCAATTATCTTTAGGGCCTCTTCAGTTGTGCCGCCAGGAGATGCGACGAACCGGATAAGCCGATCGAATTCCTCCGAGGAGGCTGCAGCCAAGGCACCGGCGCCCTTACAGGTCTGTGAAACTAACGACCTCGCCAGCGGAGCGGGCAAGCCTGATCTGCGCCCTACCTCGTCAAGGGCCCTCATAATATAGAAGAAGTATGCTGGGCCGCTTCCGCTGAGCCCGGTAACTGTATCGATTAAGGTCTCGTCTTCAAGCTGATAGGCGACGCCTATGCCGTTCAGTAACTTGGAGGCGAATGCGATGTCTTGCTTTGTCGCATTCCTATTGGCAACATAGACGGAGGCGGCCTCGCCGACCGCAGCGGCTATGTTCGGCATTACCCTGATGATCCTAGTTCCTTCGCCAAGTCGAGATTCTAAGTTCGAGATCTTTATTCCAGCGGCTATTGAGATAACCAGCGTGCGCCCCTTTGATAGTATTGCCTTGAGGCGCTCTGCGAGGGCGGGAACGTCTTTGGGCTTAACCGCCACGAGTATTTGGCTACAATTAGCCATTTCTTCAATAGAATTGACGATCTTTATTCCTGTGGCGGCAGCCTCGGTTCTCCGAGATGGGTCAAGATCATAAACCATCACCTCTGACGGGTCAAAGAGGGCGGACTTGAGTGTCCCCTTCAATATGGAAGAGCCCATCTTCCCATACCCAATTATTCCAAAAGCGTCCTTTTGCATATCAATACCTTCCATTGATCTCCACTCCTGACCGCTGGTGCAGAAAGGGTTTCGCGTTCTTGCCGACGTAATCGATTACCGTCTGCCCAGCACCGAACAGAACAAATTTCGTTGTAACCAGGCCCTCGAGACCAACCGGTCCCCTAGCATGAACCTTGTTTGTGCTTATCCCAACCTCGGCGCCCAGCCCGTACCTATAACCGTCGCTGAATCTAGTGGATGCGTTGTGAATTACTGAGGAAGAGTCCACCATCCTGAGGAACTTTTTGGCAGCATCCCGGTCCTCGGTTATTATCGCGTCGGTGTGCCGGGAGCCATAGCAATTGATATGGGCAATAGCCTCGTCGATGCCGTCAACTAACTTTACAGGCAGTGTCGGCTCCAAGTATTCGGTCACCCAGTCCGTCGCGCTCGCGCGCTCAACTGCAATGCCGCGTGATTCAAGTATGTTCTTCGCCCTTGGGCAACACCTCAGACGCACGCCGCCCTCTATGAGTCGCGCCGCGATACTTGGTAGAAGACTGGGAGCGACCGATGAATCGATGAGCAAAACCTTCATGGAGTTGCATGCGGCGGGGTACTGGACGCGTGCATCATAACAGATTTCAACAGCATTCTCCGGGTCTGCTCTACGATCTACGAAGATATGGCATATGCCAGAAGAGTGCCCTATAACCGGGATGCGCGTGTTATCCTGAATGAACTTCACGAATTCGTTGCTGCCCCTTGGAATTATTAGATCGACCATTCCATCCATCTTTAGTAGCATACTGACGGCTTCCCTGCCCTCGATGAGCTGCGTACTGCCTTTTGGGATGCCCTCGGCGACAAGTGCCTCCGCTAAGATGGAGTGCATTACCCTATTTGTCTGTAATGCCTCGGAGCCACCTTTGAGGATGACCGCATTTCCAGACTTTACGCAGAGCGAGGCAATCTGAGGCAGGGCGTCAGGTCTTGCCTCGAAGATGGCAGCGATGACCCCGAAAGGGACGGTCAGCTTGAATAGGTCCATGTGCTCGTCCATCTTTATAGAGTAAGTGACCCTCCCAACGGGGTCATCGAGGGCAGCAACGCTCTCAACCATCCTTGAGATTTCATCGATCTTAGAATCGTCCAGCTTCAGACGTGACGCCAGCGCCCTCGACATTTTACCTTGCTCAATAAGGGCCATTGCGGCGCCCATGTCTTTCTCGTTGGCAGCAATCAGCGCCTCCCTTTCGGATGTTATTGATTCGGCTACGCGCTTAAGCGCACGATTCTTTGTGACGGCCGGAGCCATTGCGAGCTGAAGGCTAGCCGTCTTTGCCTCCGCGACCTTCGCTATAAGGTCTGCCTCGCCAGTTGCATCATTTGATCTTTGCATCGGTATCCCTCGGCATAAATATAGTTCCTATGTGCTCTCCATCAACTATCCTTTCCAACACCATCTTTATTCCGCCGTTGGTGATTACCATCGGAATGCCGTTCTCTGTAGCGAGCTTGCCGGCGCTGAGCTTGGTAGCCATGCCCCCAATGCCCCCGTGCCTCTTTGATGCGAGCAGCTCTATATCAGGAGTTACCGCCTCAACGAATGGGATTAGCCTTGAAGAAGGAGAAGACGGGTCCCCGGTGTAGAGTCCGTCGATGTCGGAGAGAAGTATCAGCAGGTTCGCCTTCAGGTTTACTGCTACGAGTGCTGAGAGCGTATCGTTGTCACCGAACTTTATCTCTTCTACGGCAATCGTGTCATTCTCGTTAATGATTGGGATAACGCCTAAGGAAAGGAGTGTTTCGAAGGTGTTTATGAGGTTTTTCGTCCGCGTCTTGTTCCTAAAGTCATCCCATGTAAGCAGTATCTGAGCAACAGGGTATCCTCGTTCAGCCATGGTGTCCCGGTATGCCTCCATCAGCAGAACCTGCCCGACGGCAGCAAGTGCCTGTAAATTCTTTATCTCGCCGTTCTTCAGTTGCTCGCGCAGTATTGCCTTCCCGGCGCGTATCGCACCAGAGGATACCAAAACGACATCAATTCCTCTCTTCCGAAGTGCAACGAGTTCATCGCAGAGGGCGGCTATCTTGGAAAGGTCTAGGGCGCCCTGCTCGTTAGATAGTGAGGATGCGCCTATCTTAACCACTACAAGGCGCACGTTCTTCAATGAGGCGCGGATGCGCGACTCGAGATCGCTAGAGGGTGGGGGGAGCATAAGACAAGACCAGGCCCATTTGAATTATCAAAGAAAGAGCGGGGCTACAGAATCTTAAACGTTTTGACTGAAAATCGGATTGTCCAAAGAAAAAGGCGTATGGGACCGGGACAGTCCATTTGTTACTCGCGCTTTTGAGTTGGTTGCTCTAGAAGAGCCCGAATCCGCTTGACCTCTTCAAGCAGCTCATCAGAGGTTGTGGCTGGTTGACCGAATAACGGCCTTCCTTTCACGATGTTTAGTAATGCCTCTTGGAGCTCAAAGAAATTATCTATATGAACGAAGGCGGCCTCGCTCCTTCTTGTGTTAGATCCGCCGGAACCTCCGCCTCGCCCAGTGTAGCCTGCCGTATAAATATCGACCGTCCCGACCTTCAGCTTCCTTGAGATGGGCCCTTGAATAACATCGACGTTCATTATGCGCGAGTAAGGGATGGAATGATGCATCTTCCACCATACCCCTCTCTCAACTCTAACCTCGCCATCGGTCATTGTGTAAGTGATCGATTTGTAAAACTTCGGGATCCAATAAAGAGTAACCAATGTCGCTATGGTGAGTGGAACATATCCTATTAAGATTATCAGGATGTATGCGATAATATCCTGAAAATAAATGAAGTTGATTATGAGGAGGGCGGTTGTCAAGGCATAAAGCGGGATTACCACAATAAACAAGTATATGATGTATAGCACCATCATTTTACGACTCGGATGGAAAGGCTCACCCATACGCATAGCAATCCCTCATTACGGCTAGTAACTATGTAGAGATAAGGTTATCGAGGAAGCGCCGAGGCAAGTTGTTTAGAAGCGCTAGAAGTGGATTTTGTACCATGGTCCCTCAGCCAGGATATGCGATAAGCTTATATCTAAATGATAAGATGAGAAGATTCCTTCAATGGAACGACCCTTGCTACCAGCAAGGCACGGCCACGATCGCATAGGACTCCCTTCGAGAAGGCGTGGCTGTGCTGGGCCGTCTTCCATTGCAAGGCACCGCCCCGCCATTGATAGAATGCAATTTTTCACGCTGGCGAGCAGTATGCTAAGACTTATGAAAGTGCAAACACAAGAAAGAGATGGACAGGCATAGCGTGGATGGTACGACTATATAATGCGGCAGATATAGAGGCGGCAGAAATGGGTCCAATGCGAGTATACGTACATAGTGACGAGTATGACGGCTTCAGGGTTATAACAAAGGCTGGCACAGACGTCGCAGTCAGGCTGAAGGGGTATAAGATCCCATTCCGCACCAGTGATACGAATATACACGATTTTGATTATGACCTACGGGAGAAAGAGTTCAAGTCGCTTGTCGAGAAGGTATTGGGAAAGGTTGTAATAGTTATCGGTGACAAGAAACGGCTTTCCGCTGGACCTTGGATAAAGAGGTATGCGGGCAAAAACATGGCGGAGAAGCTCCAAACTTTCTTCAAGGAGTTTGTCAATACCGAGCTTTCAGACGTAACAATAATTGCCTTTGCGAGTACGAGAAGCGGCTGGAAGGTTGCGGGCTACCAGCTTATCGATGATAACTCAGGAAATTACGATATGCAAAGGAGTATGCTAAAATATGCCTTTGAAGAGAGTCAAGGAATTGTCTACAGTAAGAACAAATAATGAAAGTTAACCTAAAGTTTATATTAATTTTGTGAAGTAGGTAAACATTAACGACATTAGTTTATCATTAAATAGGCGGAGCCATTATTATAAAAAACTTTATTTTATATGATTAGACAGTAGTATTAGAGGAGAATCATATGGGCTACCTATTGGGATGCGATAAAGGACATACGTGGTGGTATTTCACGGATGCGTTGCCGTGTCCGAAGTGTGGCTCGACGGTCAAAATAGCAATGACGGATGATCGCCCGAGCTTCAAATGTGAATGCCCAAAGGGACACACGTGGTGGACCGAGTACGATATCGAGCAATGCTCATTCTGTGGAAACAAGAATATCAAGATATACGGGAAGCCTAAGAGGCATTGATGCGAAGCGGAGTGGGCGCCAAAGACACTACTTTTTATTATTTTTTGAATTTTACTAAGCAAAAGACTGGATCATTTCGACTGGAACTCTTGGTCTCTATGGATTGGTTTTTTATTTTTTAAAATATGAAGGTTTTGAGAGCAGTCTTTGTATTTTAGTTAATAAAAACTTTCAGTCTCACCGCTACCGTGTTTGTCGGTTCCTGAACCGGCTGGATTGCACATTGATGCAGGTACCAAGGCGGCGAGGTGCTTCAAGGGGGATGATTACAACTAAGTTGCGATCATATATGCAGATA
>MAGU01000007.1 GCA_001717025.1 Candidatus Methanomethylicus oleisabuli
GTCTCCCTCATATCCAGCCTCGCCAGCCTCGGCATCTCGTCCGGCGCGACCCGCCTCTTCGGCAAGGCGCTCGCCCATCCCGACAGCAGGCGCCTGCTGAGCTCGTGGTTCTGCTCCTCCCTTGCCGCAACCCTCGTCCTCTACGCCGCTGCCGCTGCCGCGACGCTGCTGGTCGGCCCACTCTTCGGCGTGACCCAGCTCCAGCTCCCCTTCGTCATATCCCTGATCCTCCTCTCCGCCTTCCCTCAGGTCGCCAGCCCGCTCTACAACGCGACCCTGCGGACCGGCGTGATCGCCCTCTCCTCCATACTCTCAGCCTCGCTCCGCCTCGTCCTTGGCCTGCTCCTCCTCTACCTCGGCACCGGCTTCGTCGGCGTGATGCTCGCCTACGTCCTCGCCGGCATCGTCCAGCACGTCGTCCTAGCGGCGTCGCTCCGGGCCTCGATCGCCGCAGCGAAGCCCTCCCTGCAGCAGGCAAGGGAATCGGTCCTGCAGGGCATCCCCGCCTACATACCCTCGCTCGTCGCGACGGCCGGCTCCTGGCTCGGCGTCCTAGGCATCTACGCCATATCGGGCTCGGCTGACGCGGGCACGTACTACATCGCCTTCACCATAGCGTCGGTCGTCTACAGCCTCCCCCTCACCCTCCTCGGTCTCATGTTCCCAGTCCTGAGCGGCATGGAGGACGGGCGGAAGCGCGCCTCCGCCAGGGCAGTCCGCCTCTCCTACGCGATAATAGCCCCCCTCGCCGGCATCGTCATTGCCTACCCGCACGTCCCTCTCTCCATGATGGGGCCGTCTTACGTCGCATCCTCCTTCGCCCTCCAGATCCTCGCCGTGGGGTGCTTCGCCGCCCCCATCGCCTCGGGCTTCAACTCGCTCGTCTACGCGTACGGGAAGTACCGGTACGTCACTCTACTGGGGCTGGCGTCGAACGTCCCGCGCGTCGTCCTCTACGCCCCCCTCGTCGCGCTGTGGGGGGACGCTGGCGCCGCCCTCTCCTACATATCGGGGTACGCCGCCTCCCTCGTGGCGGTCCTGATCATGTCCAGGAGGATCCGTTACTCCGTCGGCTGGGGCACCTCCGCCCTCTTCGCCGGGATCCCCGCCGCCCTATCGGTGGTGATGATATACTCGGGGCTGCACTGGGTCCTGGGCACCGCCATAATCCTCGCCGCCTCGCTCCTCGCCTACGCCCGCCTCGGCCTCGTCACAAGGGCTGACCTCGCCGAGATCACCTCCGCCTTTCTATCGAGGGGGCAGCTCGACAGGGTCTACCCGTACGCCAAGTACGTCCTCGAGGTCCTCTACGGGCACTAGCCTCCGTCAGGTACGCGCGCGGGGACGCCGCCCCTTTTCCTTGGCATAAGCGGCGTGGCGGTCGACTACCTGATAGCTAACGCCGCAGGGCTTGGCACGACCTACGGAGTCCTCGTCCAGACCGTGACCGCAGGGAGCCCAGCAGACGCCGCAGGTCTCAGGGGAGGCACATACACCGTGGCGGTGGCGGGCACGCGCTACTACGCCGGCGGGGGCCTCATAGTCGAGGTCGACGGGCAGAGGGCCAGGTCAATGGACGACCTCACCTCGTACATCGAGCTGAGCAGGTATGGTGGGAGCATCATCATCCTAACCGTGATGAGGGGCGACAGCACAACCGACGTGCAGGTCACGCTTGGCGAATACGAATAACTTCCAAGCCGAATGACCTGTGCGCTACCCGCTTCGATACCCTCTCCAACGCGCAATCGCAAACACAGCCGGCAGACTAACTATACTATGCTACGCTGTACATGGGCGATCGCATCGCTGGCTCCACATTGGTGGTGGTCTTTGCTACCTTCCTGATGAAGCGAAAGGCTGCTCATCTTTCGCCCATCCTTTTTTCCATTATCTGCCTACTGCTCTTCTGCCTACCTCTTAATACGCCTGCAGGATCCTCTTATCAAAAATATACAACCAGCACGGCATTCGACCGTGCAAGCGCCCCAGCACTGTTTCAGAGCGGGCGCCGCCTCCTGGCTGTGCCGCACTGCCCGCCACACGCTTCTAGAGGATGAATATCGCCACAGTGATGACGACCGCTAGCGCCACCAGCAGGAGCGCCAGCAGGGTCATTATGTCCTTTTCCATGGTTAATGCTTGCCAGCCACTTTATAAAAGCGTTATGACCGTCCGGCGCGGTTGCTGGCAATCCCGATAATCAATTATATAGCACCACCCTCTAATACTCTCCAATGGAGGCTATCACCATGAGGATCAACGTCCGGATTAATGGGGGCTCGCGTGCGATTCTGATCGCACTCTTGGTCGCGGCATTCTGCTCCATTGCAACGCCGCCCGTCGGAGCAGCACCAGCGCCGGTCACGCTCTACCCCCCTACCAACGTCACGACGACGTCGCTCACCCTCACATGGACGCAGTCTGACGCCTCCGGTTTCACAAGCTACAGCGTTTTTAACAACACCTACAACAGCTTCAGCTGCGGCTGCACAAAACTGGATACCATCAACTCGCGCACACAAACCTCCTATCACGTCACCGGTCTCACCCCGGGCAAGACCTACTACTTCATGATTAGAGTGCAGACAACCACCGGGAGCAGCGACTCGAACGTGATCAACATCACCATGCCAACCCATGAGGTCGACACTACCCCGCCGGCCGTTACGATCATCTCGCCCAAGAACATTACCTACGGCGCGGACCCCGTAGCCGTCAACTGGACGGTAAACGAGAACGCCACGTGGGTCGGCTACTCCCTGGACGGCTCTGAATTGATCAACCTGACGAGCGGCGGCATAACCCTCGGCACCCTCCCTATTGGTCCCCACGCACTCACCATATACGCGAACGACAGCAGCATGAACATGGGCAGCTCGACCGTGCGCTTCACGGTGTCGTACGACGCGACGCCGCCGTCGATAACCCCCATGCTGGACAGCGGCGTTTACCTCGACGAGGGGGAGCCAATGCAGATATCCGCCACAATATGGGACGACTCCGCCGTCGGCGAGGCGGCGATCTTCTACCGCATCAGGGGCGAGCCGTCATTCAGAAGGCTCGAGCTGGAGCCATGCCCGACGTGCGAGGATCGCTACGCGGTCGACTTCCAAGCCCCCATTGGCGCCGACCTCATCATCGATTACTACTTCTTCGCGAGCGACGGGGAGAACAACGCCACCTTCCCATCCGGCGCGCCCGGCGAGCTGTACAACATAACCGTCAGGGCACACCCGCCGGCAGTGATCATAATGTCCCCGGTCAACGCGACCAACAGCTCCGCCCTGCTCACTTGGGATCCTAGCGAGGCAGCGGACTTCCAGATGTACTCTCTCCTCCTAATCGACACGCAAGGCGCCGGTTACTCGGTGGTAGACAACATCACCGACAAGCTCTCGTCCTCGTACTTGGTGAGCGGTCTCGCTGCTAACGCGACCTACCAGTTTGTTGTAAGGGTCTACGACACCAGCGGCCTATTCAGCGACTCCGAACCCGCTACGGTCTTCACGCTCCCCAACGAGCCGGAGCCCGAGCCCGAGCCGGAGCCCGAGCCCGAACCCGCGCCTTCGTGGCTGTCGCAGTACGGGCATTACGTCGGCGCCGGCGCAGGGGCGGTCGCGGTAGCGGGCGTTGTGATAAGCGTATATTTGCGCAGGAAGGCATGATGCGCTCAAGGCAATCTGGGCCGCCGGGGCGCTTGGTCCATTATTGCCCGCCCCCTCCCCTCCTTGCTCCTTATCTTCGCATTCCCAGTGGTGCATCATGCTGCCGCTCCGCGCCCATGTGCCCGCCCGCCAACGCGAAGGTGGTCAAGAATGCTTGCCCAATACGATTAATAGCTTACCGCCAGAGATAAACACCATCGGAGTGCTTAACGATGTGCGGTGAGTGCTTTTTCCTTCGCTTTTGAATCTGCAGGCCGTAAGTCTTTGAATCTGAGGGCAGCCCCGAGTCGGGATCCAAATCCAGCTCTTAACCTCGCCGCTGCCCTGAATCCAGCTCTTATTTCACCTTCTGCCGCCCCCTATGCGGGTGGGCGCGCCTGCACGGGGGTGCCGCGGTGACGCGCGTGCCCCTCGCCGCCTGGCTGCTGGCGCTGGCTGCGTGCTTCATTGGGGTCCCCGCCCTCGCGGCGACGGTGGGCGGCTGGTACGCCTACTGGGGTGCGATGGCGCTCTCCGCCGTCTGGGCGGCCATAATGCTCTGGCTCAAGCTGACCAGGTACTGGGAGGCCGACGAGTGATGGCTGAGTCCGTCCCTATACCGGCGCCGACCTCAGAGTCGACGATGGCCGTCTCGATCGGCATCGCGGCCATGCTCGCCGCCTCCGCCCTCATAGGTTTATACTTCTTCCGCAGGTCCAAGACCTACGACGAGTGGCTGGTCGGGCACAGCGACATGGGCCCAGTCGTCACCGGACTCGCGCTTACAGCGACGTGGCTGAGCGGGTGGGCAATATTCGGGAACGCCGGCCTCTCGTACACCTACGGGTGGTCCGGGAGCTGGCTGATAGGCACGATGAACCTCATGGGCCTCTCGCTCTGCGCCGTGATGGGCTACCGCATGCGCCGCTACACCGCCCTCGGCGCGCGCACCGTACCCGAGGTCGCGAGGATAAGGTTCGACAGCAGGCTCGTCCAGGCCCTCGCCGGCGGGGCAATGATAATCCTCCTCATAGTGTACAGCGTAGGGCAGTACAAGGCGATGGCATCGGTCTGGACGCTCACCACAGGGACCGGGTGGCTCGGCAGCCTCGTCCTGACCGCCATCCTCTGCGCCGTCTACATAATGATCGGCGGTTACGCCGGCACGCAGGTCTCGCTGGCGCTCCAGGGCGCCATATTCATGGTCATAGGGTGGATCTTCGGGATCGCCTCCATATTCTGGGCGGGCGGCCCGGCGAAGATAGCCGAGGCAATAGCCGCCGCCGCCTACGTCGGCAAGGGCGCCGCCGCCACATCGATCTCAATAGGCGGCTACACGACCGCCTTGGGGCCGTCCTACGCGGGCTACGACTGGCTCGGCGTGATCGCCGCAATGTTCATGTTCCTGCTGATGGCTACCGGATTCCCGCAGAACATAGCGCGTTTCTTGGGGACCCGTAAGGTCACTAAGAAGGAGTACAGTATACTGATGCTCGTCGTCGTGCTCAACTGCGTAACGCCGCTGATGGTGGGCGCGATGGGGCTCGCCGCGAGGGCCGTCTGGGGCGCAGACCTGATGACGCTGGCTCCAATCTACGGAGACGCCGCCGCCTCCCTGGTGAGCATGGCGATGGGCGGACCAGTCGGCGCCGCCGTCTTCTCGACTGCCGTCTTCTCAGCCGCCGTCTCCACGATTGCCGGCATGGTGATGATCATGGCGACCAACATCAGCAGGGACTTCGTTCACAACCTCCTGCCAAAGACGCCGCCGAGGGTCCTGCTGCTCCTCGCGAGGGTCTTCGTCATACCGATGATCATAATACCGCTGTGGTGGACCTACACCTCGCCTCCTCCGGTCCTCTCGGAGTTCATGTCCGGGTCCGCGGTGGCGCAAGCAGGCATATTCTTCTTCGTGATCGCCGTCTCGATGTACTGGAAGAGGGCGACGAAGTGGGGCGCGGTCGCCGCGATAGTCTACGGCATGTTCGCCGCCCTGCTCCACCCCAACGTCTGGGGTAGCGCGCTACCGCCGTTCAACCACTGGGGCGTCTGGGCATTCGCGGTGATGGGCGGATGCGCTCTCGTCTACGTCGCCGCCAGCCTACTCACCAAGCCCATGTCCAGCGAGAAGCTTGCCATCCTATTCCCGCAGAAGAGGCAGGGCGAGGCAGCGGCAGTGCCGCCGGTAGCTGTAGCGGAGGCTGCGCCGCCGGTCGCAAAGGCGGATGCACGGTGGAAGTC